>JAZRHG010000038.1:0-10739 GCA_045644625.1 Faecousia sp. | reverse complement strand
TGCATAATCGGGGGATTTTTTTTGCTTTTTTAATCCACAGGCAAATCAACCTTGGTTTGGTTATGAATTAAGGTGTGGATGGTTTCCACTGCCAATGCGTGGTCATAATAGCGCTCAATTTCCAGTTCGTGCTTGCCGAATTCTTCCTTGAATTTGGCACCCAACTCTCTGCTCTTGAACACGTGTCCCTGTGAGCGTTCAATCATAATGTCAGCATACATATCGATAAACTCAGAGAAATGAATCAGCAAATTCCAGGAAACGGTCTGCACGCGAGTAAGGGTTTTCGCCTTTCGCTCGTAGTGGTAACGGATTTCCGCTGCCAGATCGTGGAGCCGCTGGAATTTCGGCAAGCGCTCCGGCTGCCGCAGGGTCTTTTCGCTGATAGGCTTATAATCGATATGCACTTGATACAGGTCCTGCATATAGGAAATTTCAAAGATACTGCTAATCCGGTCCAAAATCTTCATAATCTTGTCCCAACGATGTCCGTAAATATGCTGGAAATAATCCTCCCGGACCGCATCAAAGTCGCAATCCCGGTTCACCAAGGCTTCGCAGTAAATGTAGGTCATAAAACCGTTGGGGAAACCGCTTCGCTGGCAGGCATCCTCTACCATACCGTTAATGCCCATATCCTTTAGGGACAAAACATCCTCATAAAGGCGTCTTGCCAGTGCCTGCTGGCCGGGCTCTAAGTACTGGCTTCTCCAGAAGTGATACTCATAGCACAGCACATCACCGGAATAGGCGTTCAGCCACTGCTTCATAAGGGAGAACAGCTCCTCGGTGGTGGGGAATGCATTCTTGTTGCGGACATATTCCGGCGCGGGGGGAAGCTCAGTTTCGCTGGTAATGGAGGTGGTGTAGTCCCGGGTAATGGGGCAGTACTTAAACAAAAACCGCTTAGGGTTATTGAGTTTTACCTTCTTGGGGGCAAAATAGGTGTCTAAGTACATACTAAAGCCAATGCGGTTGCTCATACCCGCTTTTGTCATTTTCTCATCCAGCTCGTTGAGGAGAATTACAAACCATTCCGCAGGGATATACTCCCGGCAGGCATCGCATTCGCAGTGGGTGTTGGGGCTGTCGCCCAGGGAGATGTTGGTAATGTCAATGTTATCGTGGTTTTTGATAAAGGAAACAATATCGTCGGTGACGAGATTGCGCACCTTGGGGTTGGACATACAAACCTGACTCAGCACCGGCATATCTTCATAGAATTCCCGCTTGCCGTTACGCATCGCGATGAAAGAGCGCTGCTCTTCCGTGAAGTCGTTGATATTCACTCTTCTGTGTTCCGGGGGGAATCCCAAAGCACGGCAGGTCCAGCCGTGACCGATGGAAGACAGCATTAAGCCGCGCTTGTTCACTTCCACCTCACACTGTCTGCGCCACTGCAAAATCTGCTGGTCGGAAACAGGCTCCGGCTTGCGGCTTGCATTGCTTGTATGGCTGTAATAGGCGTTGTAATAACCGAAGGGCAGGAAGAACTCCAGGCATATGTAGTTCATTTCCAGCTTGGTATAATACTCGATGCAGTCCAGCATCATTTGCTGCGAAGGGTGCCCCTCGTCGCAGAAACCGCGGATACGCAGGTCTGCCAGCTTGTGATAGGAAATGGGCTGGATGTCCTTCATGGGCACATAGTCGCCATCCAAACCGGGATAAAGCCACCGGCAGCCGTTTTCCCTTAAAAAGCGGTAAACAGAAAACAGCACACTTCGGGGGTTAGAGCCCGCCAGAATGCCACCCTCGGTGGTAGTCTCGATGTGCACCACATCGTCAAGCGCAGCATCCTCACCCTCAAAGGGCAAGGAGAAGTCCTCCAACAGGCCCAAACGGAAGCCGTCCTTTGCCTCGGGGTTGTAGAAAATCTTGATGTCGCCGCATTCGGGCATCATCATACGCAGATACTTTTTCAGTTCTTCCGCCGCGTAGTCAATGGCGCTGTCAATACGCAGCTTATTGATGGTTAACATAACTTTCTTTCCCTTCTTTTCCTTAGTCCACCGGCACATCTACCATTGTTTGGTTATGAATTAAGGTGTGGATGGTTTCCACTGCCAAGGGGTGGTCATAGTAACGCTCGATTTCCAGTTCCCGCTTGCCAAATTCTTCGAACATTTGGCCTGCCAGCTCTCTGCTCTTGAAAATGTGTCCTTGGCAACGGGCAATCATCACATCGGCGTACATATCGATAAACTCGGAGTAGTGCCACAGCACATTCCAGAACACGGTCTGCACGCGGGTAAGGGTCTTTGCCTTCCTCTCATAGTGGTAACGGATTTCCGCTGCCAAATCGTGCAGTCTTTGGAATTTCGGCAGCCGTTCGGGAGCCTTGGGGGTGTTGGGTCCGGGCAGCTTGTACTCAATATGCACCTGATACAGGTCCTGCATATATCCCATATCGAAAATACTGCTGATGCGGTCCAAAATCTTCATAATCTTGTCCCAGCGATGACCGTAAATGTGCTGGAAGTAATCCTCGCGGATAGCGTCAAAGTCGCAATTGCTATCCATCATAGACACTGCGTAGATGTATGCCAAAAAGCCGTTGGGGAAACCGCTTCTCTGGGATGCGTCCTCCAGCATGCCGTCAATGCCCATAATCCGAAGAGATTTTACATCCTTGTGAAGTCTTCTTGCCAAAACCTGCTGACCCATCTCTAAGAACTGGGTGCGCCAGAAGTGATACTCAAAGCAAAGAATATCACCGGCAAACACCTTCTGCCAATCCTTCAGCAAGGCATACAACTCCTCGGTGGTGGGCATCTTGAAGTTGTTATACTCGAACTTGGGAGAGGGGGGAACAACTGTATCCTCGGTAACAGAGGTGGTGTAGTCACGGGTGATGGGAGAATAGAGATAAGAGAACCGTTTGGGGTTGTTGAACTTTACCTGCTCCGGCGGGAAGAAGGTATCTAAGTAGATATTGGGAGCAATACGGGTGTTCAGGCCGGCAGCGGTCATCTTCTCGTCAATTTCGTTGAGCACCATAACCTGCCAGTCCGTAGTGGACATCTTCACACACGCAGGGCATTCGCACTGCATATTGGGGCTGTCGCCCAGGGAGAAGGCAATGTCGGTGATATTCTCGTGATTCTTGGAGAACTCCACCACATAGTCGGCAATCAGCGAGCGCACCTTGGAATTGGACAGACACACCTGACTCAGCACCGGTATGCCTATAAAAAACTCCCGTTTGCCGTCTCGCAAAGCGATATAGGACCGCTGCTCCTCGGTAAAGTCGTTGATGTCCACGGGTCTATGCTCGGAGGGGAAGCCCAGTGCGCGGCAGGTCCAGCCGTGACCAATGGAGAACAAACGCATACCGCGCTTGTTCACCGCCACCTCGCACTGTCTGCGCCACTGCAGAATCTGCTCGTCGGAAACAGGCTCAGGCTTACGATGCGGATTCTTCACATGGCTGTAATAGGCGTTGTAATAGCCGTTGGGCAGGAAAAACTCCAGGGAGAATGCGTTCAACTCCATCTTGGCTGCCCACTCAATCCACTCCAGCATCATACCCTGAGAAGGTGCGCCCTCATCACAGAAGCCACGCAGGCGGTTGTCGGGAATTTTATGGTAAGAAACAGGCACGATATCCTGCATAGGGATATGTTCGCCGTCGATGCCGGGGTAGAGCCAGCGGCAGCCGTTTTCCCGTAAATAGCGGTAAACAGAAAACAGCACACTGCGGGGATTGGAGCCTGCCAAAATACCGCCCTCTGCCGTGGTATCAATATGGATTTCATCGTCCAAAAAGGCATCCTCGCCGGTAAACGGGATACCAAAGTCCTCCAAAAGACCCAGGCGGAAGCCGTCTTTTGCCTCAGGATTGTAGAAAATCTTGATGTCGCCGCATTCGGGCATCATCATACGCAGGTACTTTTTCAGCTCCTCTGCCGCCAGGTCAATGGCGCTGTCGCTGCGCAGCTTATAGATGGTTAGCATAACCATTCCTCCTTTGGAAAAATTATGTGTTACCCTTCTTCTCTAAGCCTAAGCATAGCAGAAATCCCCGGTTTTGTAAAGGTTATAGCCCGCAAAAATTCCTCGAAATTCCTCATTTATTTCTCAGTCTATAGGCTTAAAAACCGCCAATTGCCAAGACATTGCATCTTGACGATTGGCGGTTCTCGTAACCGTAATATTAAGCAATCAGGAAATAACCAAGCACCAGCAGACCCAGGACAATTCGGTACACACCGAACACGGAGAAACTACGCTTGCGCACATATTCCATCAGGCCGCGGATTACCAAAACGCTGACAACAAAGCTCACCACGCAGCCAACCAGCAGCAGAGCAACCTCCATGCCGGTGGCACCCACATCGGAAAGCATAAATTTTAATAGCTTCAGTGCGCTGGCGCCCAGCATTGTGGGGATTGCCAGGAAGAAGGAAAATTCTGCGCCGGCGCTTCTGCCCACACCCAAAACAATCGCGCCCAGAATGGTGGAGCCGGAGCGGGATGTGCCGGGCACTAAGCTTAAGCATTGGAAGCAGCCGATTAAAATTGCGGTTTTATAGTCAATGTCATACACATTGGTGATTTTCATTTCCCGACCTTCATTTCGCTTTTCCATCAAAATAAAGGCAACGCCGTAAACAATCAGGGTGATGGCAACCACCACATAGTTGTACAGGTGTGCATCCATCCAGTCGTCCAGCAGCACACCGATCACCGCCGAGGGAAGCACCGCCACAACCACCTTAAACCACAACTGCCAGGTGTTTTTTCTCTGTTCAACTGTTTTCTTGGGCGCAAAGGGGTTCAGCTTATGGAAAAACAGCAAAATAACCGCCAAAATCGCGCCCAGCTGAATCACCACCTGAAACATCTCATAAAACGCGTCAGAGACCTTCAGATGTACAAACTCATCCAGCAAAATCATATGTCCTGTGGAAGAAACCGGCAACCACTCGGTAACGCCCTCCACAATGCCAAACAAAATGGCTTTTAAAATTTCCAAAAACGCTTCCATTTTCATTCTCCTTTCATCAGATGCTCCTATCATATACCAATTGGCGGTATTTTGCAAACTTTTTTACAAATTGTTCACCCGAAACGGCGAAAATAGTTTATAATAAAGAAAATCGCGTAAAACACAGGAGGTAACCGGAATGGCAATATCTGTTTTGATTGTGGAAGACGATAAGAACATTGCAGAGCTTTTACAGATGTATTTAGAAAAAGAAGGCTATCAGGTAACCACCGCCACCGACGGTGGGGAAGGCCTGGCATTCTTTCGCGCTAACACCCCCGACCTGGTAATTTTAGATGTGATGATGCCGGTGTTGGACGGCTGGGCCGTTTGCCGCGCCATTCGGGCAGAAAGCCAGATCCCGGTGATTATGCTCACAGCAAAAAGCGAAACCGACGACAAGGTTGCCGGTTTGCGCGCCGGCGCGGACGATTATATCACCAAGCCTTTTGAAATGAGAGAAGTTTTGGCGCGGATTGAGGCAGTGCTCCGCCGGGCAGACCGCGGCACCGCAGAGACAAAAGCCCGCAAGCTGACATTTGATAAGCTAACCATTGATATGGACGCCTTTGAGCTGACCGTTGCCGGCAAAAAAGTAGATACACCACCTAAGGAAATGGAGCTTTTGTTCTACCTTGCCTCCTCCCCCAACCGGGTATATACCCGCAACCAGCTTTTGGATGAGGTGTGGGGCTTTGACTATTTTGGCGACTCCCGTACCGTAGACGTCCATGTGAAGCGTCTGCGGGAAAAATTAGAGGGGATTTCCCCGAAATGGTGTCTGAAAACCGTGTGGGGAGTCGGTTATAAATTTGAAGTTTTGTAAACTTCAAATTTATAACAGCTAAATTCGGCTGTGCCGAGCTAAATTGCCTGTCGGCAGCTAAATTCCTAAAGGAGCTAAATTGGGCTTCGCCCAGCTATTTGCCGAATTTAATTTCGCTATTGCGCAGCAATAATTTAGCTACGAAGTAATTTAGCTATGAAGCAACGCTTCATAATTTCGCTAATACCCTCTCTGTTATCCTCATATAAACTACCACAAAAACTACCGCACTACCGACATTAAAAATTTTTTGGCGGTAGTTGCGGTTAAATGAGGTTAAATTATGCTACTGATGTATGTTAATGTTCGCAGATTGCGTTATAAATTCGAGGTGCTATAAGCTATGAAAACCACCTTTGGCCGTACATTTTGGGCGTTTGCGCTGATTTTACTGGTGACACTTTGTCTTGTGGGCATTTCCTTTCAGATTTTGGTGCGCAATTTTTTGACGGAACGCGCCTATGACGACCTGAAAAATGACAGTTCTGCCATCTCGCAAATCGCATCTGCCTACGCCTCCGGCGGAAATTTGCAAAACAGAACCTTCCTGGCAACTTTAGCGGTAGCAGCAGATGTCTCCGACAATGATGCTGTTGTTTGCGACAGCAACGGGCAGATTGTCTTCTGCTCGTCCTCCCCTTTAGGCTGCACACATCAGGGGTTGGTCATTACCGACCGGGACTATTTAAAAAAGGTTTCTGAAAATCCCTATGTGGTATCCAGCGGCTTGGTATCCGGACTTTATGAAGATCCGCGTTATGTGGTATCCACCGCCATTCGTGGCGCAAACGGACACTTCTTAGGGTTTGTTATGGTATCCACCCCTACCGCCGCCACGGTTTCTGTTTCGGAACGAATGATGGATATTTATTTATTTGTTTCCGTGCTGGTTGTGTTAGTGGCTGTGGTGGTTATGACGATTTACACCCGAAAAAACAGCCGGCCGCTGCGGGATATGGCAAAACCCGCCACCGCCTTCGGACACGGAAATCTGAAGGTCCGCGCGCAAGTTCCCGAGGAAGCGCCGGAGGAAATCCGGGAGCTGGCTTTGGCGTTTAACAATATGGCGCAGTCCCTGGAAAAAAGCGAGTATGGACGAAAAGAATTTGTCGCCAACGTTTCCCACGAGCTGAAAACGCCAATGACCACCATCGGCGGCTATGTGGACGGCATTTTGGACGGCACCATCCCTGCGCCCCAACAAAAGCACTATTTGCAAATCGTCTCCGACGAAACCAAGCGGTTAAGCCGCCTGGTGCGGAGCATGCTGGATATCTCCCAGCTGCAGGAAAGTATGGTCCCGGAGGAAAAGAAAACCCGCTTTGATGTAACGGAATACGCCGGTCAGGTACTGATTGCCTTCGAGGGAAAAATTGTGAGTAAGCACCTGGATGTGCAGGTGGATTTCCCGCCGCACGCGGTGAACACCTTTGCCTGTCAGGACTATATCACCCAGGTGATTTATAATCTGGTGGATAACGCGGTGAAGTTTTGTCCCCAGGCAGGCACATTGGGACTGCGCATCCGGACGGGAGAACGCAAGGCCTATGTGAGCATCTCCAACAGCGGGCAGACCATTCCCCCACAGGAGTTGCCGTTATTATTCGACCGTTTTCATAAGTTGGACAAAAGCCGCAGCCAAAATCGGGACGGCTGGGGACTGGGGCTTTACATCGTAAAAACACTGGTCTGCAGTCACGGAGAAGACATTTCTGTGTCCAGCGCTGACGGTATTACGGAATTTACCTTTACCTTACCCTTGGCGAATTGAGGATTTTTTATGAATGAGCAGAATTGGTCCGGTGCTGACAGGGAGCAGACCTGCTACCGCACCGGCTTCACACAACCAAAGAAAGCGAAACGAGGCATCCTTGCCTTAGTGCTGATTCTTGTGATTTTTCTCTCCGGTCTCAACACCGCCTTCCGGCTTTTAGACATCCGTCTGTTTCGGCAAATCACCAAAGACGCCGGCATTGCGCCTGCCTCTGTGCAATTTTCCGCTGAAAACAGCCGTGGGCTTACTGTATCACCCAACGTGCCTGCGCTGGGAATTAGCGGCAAGAACATTTCGGAGTTTGAACATCTGTATTACGATGTGCCTGCGGGCTTTTACATCACAGAGGTTGCCGCCGGAAGCCCCGCAAATGATGCCGGTCTTCTCCCCGGCGACGTGCTTTTGTACTTTAACGGGCATTACACCCCGGATTTAGCGGCGCTGGAAGAAATGCTTGCCGCTTGTTCCCCCGGAGAAACTGTATGCCTGCTTCTGCACCGGCAGAACGCCGCGCACTCTGTTGAAATACGCTTAGAACAGTAAGGAGAACTGCTATGTCCTACCAAATTTCTCAGGATTTTTCCATCACAGGCCTGCATGTGGACCGCTTCGGTCGGCTGAAGCTGTCCGCGCTGCTGTATTTTGCCCAATCCGTTGCCGAAAAGCACTGCACCGAGCTTTCCGTAGACTGGAATACGCTGGACCGACAGGGCCTTTTTTGGGCAATTGTGCGAAACAAAGTGCAAATTCTTCGTCTGCCGCAAATCGGAGAGACCATTACGGTGAAAACCTGGCCTATGCCCACCACCCGTTCCGCCTTCCCCAGAGCAACTGCCGGCTATGATGCCAATGGCGAGGAAATCTTCCGCTGCATCAGCCTGTGGATTTTGATGGATAAAAACACCCGGGCAATGGTGCTGCCAGGAAAAAGCAATGTGGTTGTGGAGGGCATGCTAACCGGCTCTGAGCTTGCGCCGCCCAGCTCCTTAAGCCCCAAGCATCTGTCCTTGGAGACCCGGCGCCGTGTAGGATACACCGAACTAGACAAAAACGGGCATATGAACAACACCAAATATATGGACTGGGTAAACGATTTGCTCAGCAGTGACTTCCATCAGACACATACCCCGAAAGAAATCACCCTTTGCTACTTGAACGAAGCCAAAGAAGGGCAGGAAATTACCCTGAATTATCAGCTGATGGACGGTCCGTGTCTGGAAGTGGACGGCACCCGCCTCAGCGAAAAAGTACCCACGGAAAGGGAACGGGTGTTTGCCGCCCGCATACAGTTTTAAGTGTTGTTATGTAAACAAAATCGGATTTTATGGAAACCTGTCGAAAACCCGTATTTTTCCGAACTTTTCCCCTGTCGCCTTGCTGTGACAGGGGATTTTTTGGGTTTTCCTGTGGAAAAGCCTGTGGAAACTGTGGAGAACTCTGTCGGTTTTTTCTGCTTTTTTGTGCCCCTTTTTTATGTTTATGTAAACAGAGATTCTGTCGAATCTTTGTACCAATTTGTAACTTATTTCTTACAAAAAAGAACCGAGGATAACTCCTCGGTTCTTTACGTTTCTTATTTTGCGTATTCCACTGCTTTGGTCTCTCGAATGACATTGACCTTGATCTGACCGGGGTATTCCAGCTCAGACTCAATTTGCTTGGCAATGTCGCGGGCAAGGATAATCATATTATCCTCGGTGACCTCCTCAGGCTTGACCATAATGCGAACTTCACGGCCTGCCTGAATGGCGAACGCCTTTTCAACGCCGGGATAAGAGCCGGTCAGCTCTTCCAGCTTTTGCAGACGGCGGATATAGTTTTCCACATTCTCGCGGCGGGCGCCGGGACGGGCGGCAGACACAGCATCCGCTGCCTGCACCAGCACGGCAATCACCGTCTTGGGCTCCACGTCACCGTGGTGAGACTCAATGGCATTGACCACCACAGGATTTTCCTTGTACTTACGGGCAATGTCCGCGCCCAGCTGCACGTGGCTGCCTTCCACCTCGTGGTCAATGGACTTGCCCAAATCGTGCAGCAGACCTGCGCGCTTTGCCAATGTCACATCCACGCCCAGCTCTGCAGCCATCAGGCCTGCAATATGGGCAACCTCCATAGAGTGGTTCAGCACGTTCTGACCATAAGAGGTACGGTACTTCTGGCGGCCCAAAATCTTAACCAGCTCGGGGTTGAGGCCGTGGACACCGGTCTCGAAGCAGGCGCGCTCGCCCTCTTCACGGATGGTGCGGTCCACCTCCTTACGGGCCTTCTCCACGCAATCTTCAATGCGGGTGGGGTGGATACGGCCGTCGCCAATCAGCTTTTCCAACGCCAGTCGGGCAATTTCACGACGGACAGGGTCAAAGCTGGAAACGGTGATGGCTTCCGGAGTATCATCGATAATCAGGTCTACACCGGTAATGGTCTCCAGGGTGCGGATGTTCCGGCCTTCGCGACCGATAATACGGCCCTTCATTTCATCGTTGGGCAGCGGCACCACAGAAACGGTGGCTTCTGCAGCGTGGTCTGCGGCGCAACGCTGAATGGCAATAGAGATAACCTCCCGTGCCTTCTCGTCGGCCTCGTCCTTCATTTGCTGCTCGATTTCCTTGATTTTCATTGCGGTTTCGTGGCGGATTTCCTCCTCCACGTTTTTCAGAAGGAACTGCTTTGCCTGCTCCTGACTCAGACCGGAAATCTGCTCCAGGGTTGCCAAATGTGCCTTCTTCACAGCTTCAGCTTCTTCCTTGGCATTTGCCACCTCCGCCATACGGCGGGCAAGCTCCTCTTCCTTCTTTTCGAAGGTTTCGGTCTTCTTGTCCAAGGTTTCTTCTTTTTGCTGCAACCTGCGCTCCTGCTTTGTCAGCTCAGCGCGACGTTCTTTGACTTCTTTTTCGTACTCTGTGCGAGATTTATGGATTTCATCCTTGGCTTCCAGCAGCATTTCCTTCTTGCGGCTTTCACCGCTGCGGATTGCTTCGTTGATTAAGCGGGTGGCTTCCTGCTCCGCATTGCCGATTTCCCGTTCGGCAAACCGCTTTCGCATAGCGCTGCCAAGCACAATGCCAATAATCAAACTGACTGCTGCACCAAGAACAATAAAGAGAATATGATACAGTTCAAATTCCATAAATGTTTTGCACACCTCC
>JAZRHG010000037.1:0-2283 GCA_045644625.1 Faecousia sp. | reverse complement strand
TCCGAGAACCTTATCTCCTGTATTTAAAGTTTTGATGGACTGCTCCAGAAGTGCCTCAAAGCTTTCCTCCTGTACAGCCTCAACATTAGTAATTTCGCTCATAGTCTTGTTGACCTCCTTTATAATCCACGCCGGTGTCGATGCGCCGGCAGTGACTCCAACACAAGTAGCTCCCCGGAAAAATTCGGGCTTCAATTCTGATGCGTTATCCACCAGAGCAACCCGCTGACAATGTTCACGGCAAATCATAGCAAGCCGTCCGGTGTTGGAGCTTTGGGTGTCACCCACAACCACCATTGCCTGACATACATCGCTTAATTTCGCCGCTTCCGACTGCCTGTCTTCGGTAGCTTTACATATTGTATCAAAAATTTCCAAGTTAGTAAACAGTTTTTTTGCTTTTTTTACGCACGAAAACCACAAAGATTCAGTGGATGTGGTCTGGCAAACCATACAAATTGGCAAATCCGACGGGATTTGTTCGGTTTTTGCCCAATTTTCCAGCTCTTCTGCCGTTTCGAAAATTTTGCAATGGGAACACCAGCCGGCAATCCCCTCCACCTCCGGATGGGTTCGCGTTCCGATAATCACAGGTAATCTGCCTGCCTTTTCCCCTTTTTCCACGATGCCGTGTATCCGCTTTACAAAGGGGCAGGTGGCATCCACGATGGATGCACCGCTCTTTTCCAGCTGTTCATAAACCCTCCGGGTAATGCCGTGAGAGCGGATTACCACCGTGCTGCCGTCTTTTGACTCCTCAGGTGTTTGAATAACACCCACACCCATATCCTCAAAGTGCTTGACCGCGTGTCGATTATGGATAATGGGTCCTAAGGTAAGTACCTGCTTTCCTTCGCTGACTGCCTGCTCCACCAGCTCCACCGCCCGGTTGACACCGAAGCAAAAGCCGGCGCTTTTTGCAACCTTAACTTCCATCAGGAAATTTTCTCCTTGATGATATTCTGCATTGCTTCCACAACCTGGGTAATATTCATATCCGAGGTGTCCAGCAGCACCGCATCGACAGCCTGCTTCAGCGGCGCAATGGGACGGTGGGTATCCTGATAATCCCGCTGCTGAATATCCTTTAAGGTCTGCGCAAAATCTGCCTGCTGACCCTTTGCCAGCAGTTCATCGGTACGGCGCTTGGCACGCACCTCCGCAGAGGCGGTGAGGAAGATTTTCACAGTGGCATTGGGCAATACCACTGTGCCGATATCGCGGCCGTCCATAATCACGTTGTGCTGCTTGGCAACATTACGCTGCATATCCAAAAGCATATCCCGCACAACCTTATGGGCAGATACCAAAGATGCCTTCTGAGAGATGTCCTGGGTACGGATACTGTCGGTGACATCCATACCGTTCATAATCATATGCTGCTTGCCGGTTTCGTCATATTCGATTTGGATGGTCAGCTCGTCGATGTAACGCTCCACAGCATCCACATCCTTGGGGCTGACACCCCATAAGTCCAAAAAATATGCCACCGTGCGATAAATCGCACCGGTATCCACATAATGGTAGCCCAATTCCTGGGCAAGGGCTTTTGCGATGGTGCTTTTACCTGCGCCGGCAGGGCCGTCAATGGCGATAGAATAGGTCTTCATAGGTTATACCTTCTTTCTTATTGTTGCCGCAGTTTGGAAAGGGCTGCAGCTTCCCGATTGGTTACTTCTTCAGGGGTAATTCCTAATTTTGCCGCTACCTGCACGGCATTTAAGGGTTGCCCGCCCTCCAAGCCATAGCGCAATGTCAAAAGCTTGGCTTCTTCCGGAGTAAGCGCAGACAAAAGCTCGCTGATGCGCTGACGCATTTGGAAATACGCCGTATCCTCCACTGCCTGATCTTCTTCCTGGGGCAGTTGCTCCGGCTCGGGCTTTTTCATCTGCGCAAGTTCTCTCACATTTTCCAAAACCCGTGCGGTGGCCATTGCCTCATCCACACTGATATGCAAACCCTCGGCAATTTCTTCTATTGTGGGATTTCTGCCCAGCTCCGTCAAAAGCTTTTCATCCACGGAGCGGTAATCCTCCAAAGCGGTGCGCAGCTTTTGACCCACGCCGTCAGCCCGCGCTTGCAAAATGACCGCTTTCTTCAGGTCAAATTCGATGGCCTGCTCCACATTTTCGCCGGTTTGGGTGGCTCTCCAAAGACCGAGGCTGCCCTCCTGGATCAGATCCAGCAGTAATACACCCCAGCCGGCATATTCCTTTGCCTGCGTGACCACCGTTTGCAGAGAGTCCGCAATGGTATCCGCAGTATCGTCCAATTCTTCCAGAT
>JAZRHG010000036.1:0-3936 GCA_045644625.1 Faecousia sp. | reverse complement strand
GAACGGCTTCACCTAAGTACATGGTGTCGTTGGAGGGGTAAACGGGAGCATTGCCTGCATTCTTGGCAACACACTGCACGCCGTCACCGCAGCTCATACAAATCACGCAATCGGGATTTGCAGCGTTGATGGCCTTCATCTGAGCCTTAACGCCCAGGTTCATGGAGCAGTAGTCACAGATAGTGGTGGCAACAACCTTCTTACCGGCTTGCTCCAAAACAGCAGTCAGCTCAGCAATCTGCGGCTCACCACCGGTTTGGCAAGCGGTAGCGCAGCTGCCGCAGCCGACGATTGCCACAGTTTTGGCATCGCCAACCATAGCCATGACTTCTTCAATGGGTTTTTTCTGAGTGATAATCATGAATGTCGTCTCCTTTTATAGTCATTATACTTGATTATCATACCTTATTTTATAAGAAAAATCAACAACATATCTTAAGATAATGTGAAAAAATGGTTATTTTCTGTTTTGTGTTGTGAATATATGTTAAGAAGTTTGCGTTTTTACATAAGGTTTTTGGCAATATTTTACAAACATTAAAAATTTTGAAAAAAGTACTTTACAACTTTAGCGAACTAAAGTATAATAAGGCCATCCTACAAAAAACAAAAACAAATTTGAAAGGAAATGGAAAAAATGAAAAAGTTAATCGCACTGGTAATGACCCTCATCCTGGCACTGAGCTGCTTCGCAGCATGTGCCCCCTCCGCAAGCACCCCCGACACAACTGCCGCAGCTGCTGACGACACCACAGCCGCAGTCGCTGACGACACCACCGCCGCTGCTGCTTCCGACCTGACTTACGTACAGGACAATGGCAAGCTGATCGTTGGCATCACCGATTACGCACCTATGGACTACAAGGACGAGAACGGCGAGTGGACCGGCTTTGATGCAGAGTTTGCACAGCTGTTTGCCAAGGAGCTGGGCGTGGAATGTGAGTTCTTCGTCATTGGTGACTGGGGCAAGAAGTTTGTGGAACTGGAAACCAAGAACATCGACTGTGTCTGGAACGGTATGACCATCACCGAGGAAGCTACTTTGAACGCTTCCGTTTCCAACCCCTATGTGGTCAATGCACAGGTTCTGGTTATGAAGGCCGACAAGGTTGGTGAGTATCAGGATGCTGCTTCCATTGTCGATTTGACAGTTGCTGTTGAGAACGGCTCTGCCGGACAGACCGCTGCTGAGGACGCCGGCGTGAAGAACATCATTGCCGTTCAGGACCAGGCTGCTGCTCTGCTGGAAGTTAAGGCCGGCACTTCTGACGCTTGCGTCATCGACATCACTATGGCAAACGCAATGACCGGCGAGGGCACTGACTATGCCGAACTGGCTGCCGGCATCAGCCTGACCAGCGAAGAGTACGGTGTTGCATTCCGTGCAGACTCCGACATCACTGCCAAGTTCAACGACTTTATGGCAAAGCTGATTGAGGACGGCACTCTGCAGACTCTGGCTGACAAGTACGAGCTGACTCTGGCAAAATAAGATAGCGAAAATCACCTTGCAGGGAGGATTTTGTCCTCCCTGCTTGCGTGTTGTAGCCCGACCGGAAAAAAAGATGCTCGGGCAGTAAGGATGTGTATTATGTTTCTACCTGTAACCTTGCAATTGCTGGAAGGATTTTGGGAAACCCTGAAGGTATTTGCGTTAACACTTGTATTTTCCCTGCCATTGGGACTGATAATCAGCTTTGGTTCCATGAGCCGGTTTACCCCGCTGAAGGCACTGATTCGGTGCTTTGTGTGGGTGATTCGCGGAACGCCTCTGATGCTGCAGCTGATTATTATTTTCTATGGACCGGGTCTTTTGTTTGATTTGCCGTCAATGCCCCGCTTTACTGCCACCATTGTGGCATTTTCCATCAACTATGCCTGTTATTTTTCGGAAATTTACCGAGGCGGTATTGAAAGCATCTCCAAAGGGCAGTACGAGGCGGGTCAAGTGCTGGGTATGACCAAAACGCAGATTTTCTTCAAGGTTGTTCTGCTGCAGGTGGTCAAACGGATTATGGCGCCTATGAGCAACGAGATTATCACACTGGTCAAGGACACCTCTCTTGCCCGTATTATCAGTGTGTATGAGATTATCTGGGCAGGCGAATCCTTTATTAAAAAGGGCCTTTTGTGGCCGCTGTTTTACACCGGCGCGTTCTACTTGATTTTTAACGGTATTCTTACGGTGCTTTTTGCAAAAGCCGAAAAGAAACTGAACTATTTCAGGAGTTAAGCTATGACAGTTTTAGAAGTGAAAAATATTAAAAAGGACTTTGGCAAAACCAAAGTTCTCAAAGATGTCAGCTTCTCTCTTGACGAAGGTCAGGTGCTGGCGATTATCGGCTCCTCCGGTAGCGGTAAGACCACACTGTTGCGCTGCCTGAACTTTTTGGAAAAGCCGGACAGCGGCGAAATCATCGTGCGTGGTAGGCAACTGCTGACAGAAGGCTGCACCGAGGAAGAAGTCCGGGAAATCCGCCTGCATTTCGGCCTGGTGTTCCAAAACTTTAATCTGTTACCCCAGTACACAGCGCTGAAGAATGTGACCCTTGCCCCCACACTCCTGAAGAAAGGAACACCGAAAGAGCTGGAGGAGCAGGGTAAAAAGCTTTTGACCCAGGTTGGTTTGCAAGATAAAATGGAAAGCTACCCCTATCAGCTTTCCGGCGGTCAGCAGCAGCGTGTGGCGATTGCCCGGGCGCTGGCTTTGCAGCCGGAAATTCTCTGCTTTGACGAACCTACCTCGGCATTGGACCCGGAGCTGACCGGTGAAGTGCTGCGGGTTATCCGCAACCTCAAAACCGGTGGCAATACGATGATTGTGGTTACCCACGAAATGGATTTTGCCAAATCGGTTGCCGATGTGGTAATTTATATGACAGACGGTGTGATTGAGGAAATGGGCACACCGGAGCAGGTTTTCGACAATCCTCAAAGCGAAAAAACCCGGGCATTCCTGCGGGGTGTCCAGGAAGGATTTTGATATGGAAAAAATCAATGCGCTGATGGAATTGCTGGCGGAGCAAACCGACCCCGAAATTCTGCGGGATTTGTTTTCGGATTTGTGCACCGACAAGGAAATCGAGAATATGGCAGAGCGGCTGTTTGCGGCAAAGCTGTTGATTGCGGGCAAAACCTACAATCAGGTAATGGAGCAAGCCAACATTTCCTCAGCAACGCTCAGCCGCGTCTCCCGCTGCGTCCAATACGGCAAAGGATACCGAAATTTGCTGAAGTGATATTATAACAAAAAGCAGACACCCATATGGGTGTCTGCTTTTTGGTGCCGGCAGTCCTGTTGCGGTACCCGGCGAATGTCCTTGCCGAAAAGCGGCGGCGTCCCTCGCCGACCGCTGCCACTTGCTCAGGTCGCTTCATCTGCCACCGGCAGCGCTCCCTTCGCTCCCCAAAATCGAACCTGCGGTTCGATTCCGTGCGGCATATCAAAAAAGCAGACACCCTGATGGGCGTCTGCTTTTTTGGTGCCGGCAACCGGAATCGAACCGGTACGGATTATTAGTCCGAGGGATTTTAAGTCCCTTGTGTCTACCTATTCCACCATGCCGGCGTGATACCTATGGTAGCATATTTTTCTCTATCCGTCAAGCAAAAAATACGGACGGCATAATGCCGTCCGTAATGAAAATTACACATTGAACAGGAAGTTGACGATGTCGCCGTCCTTCATCACATATTCCTTGCCTTCGCTGCGCACCAAACCTTTGCTCTTGGCGTTTGCCATGGTGCCGCAATCTTTCATATCCTGGAAAGCAATGACCTCAGCACGGATAAAGCCACGCTCAAAGTCGGTATGGATTTTACCGGCGGCCTGGGGCGCCTTAGTGCCGTTTTTGATGGTCCAGGCGCGGCACTCATCGCTGCCTGCGGTGAGGAAGGAAATCAGACCCAGCAGGGCATAGGAGCTCTTGATCAGCT
>JAZRHG010000035.1:0-5124 GCA_045644625.1 Faecousia sp. | reverse complement strand
AAGTGTACGCCGGCCTCCAGCAGTTGCTTCATAGATACAACGCTCATTTTGTTTTCTCCTTTTGTTTTTTCCTCCACCCCGTTCATCTTATGCTGCCCGTTCGAACGAACACTGGGGGGCATAATCACCGGGTGTGTGGCGTTAAAATACTACGGAAAAAATTCCGTGCTGAACAATTATATAGGAAAGCGATAAATTTTGCAAGTGTTTTTTCGCAAAAAATTGAAAAAATTACCACTTTTTCAGAAAGAAAAGGGTGGTTTTATCCTGGGCGTGCGACACTGGTCCGGCTGAATGTCCACCAAAACGATATCCGGACCGATTCGTTTGATGCAATCCCAGGGAATCACAAAGTCGTCACCCCGTCCCAGCACCCCGAAAAAACGGCAGGGCGCGGGGACGATGATGGAGGTGATGCGGCCGTCACAGGGGTCGATGTTGGCATCGGAAATAAACCCCAGCCGCCTGCCGTCACACAGGCAGATGACCTCCTTGCAGGTAAGATTGGTAAATCGTGCGCTCATAGCATAGCCCCCTTTTTGATTAAGAAAGGATATGCGGCGGATATGGGGGATATGCGTAACTAAGTTTGCCCTAATGGGCAAGTGAAGTTGCCTGACGGCAGTGAAGTTACTTCGTAGTGAAGTTTGCTTCGCAAGTGTTTTTTGGCAAACTTAACTTCACTTTTGCCGCAAGGCAAAAACTTCACTGTGCAACAACTTCACTGCAAACCGCAGGTTTGCAACTTCATCAATTAACTAATATTTTTTCGGAGGGTGGTCAGGGCGCTTTTTTCCAATCTGGAGACCTGCGCCTGGGAGATGCCCACTAAGGATGCCACCTCCATTTGGGTTTTGCCGCCTACAAACCGCAGAGATAAAATCTGTTTTTCCCGTGGGGCAAGGTCCTGAAAAGCGGTGCGCAGGGCGATATGCTCCATCCAGTTGCCTTCCGTGTTTTTGGTGTCCTTCACCTGGTCCATCACCGTCAGAGGGTCACCGCCGTCGGCATACACCGGGTCGTGCAGGCTTACCGGTGCGCACACCGCGTCCAGCGCCTGACTGACATCGCTAAGGGGAATGTCCAGCTGTTTGGAAATTTCCTCTAAGGTTGGCTCTCTGCCTAAGTCTATGAGCAGCGCTTCTTTGCACTGCAGCACCCGGTATGCCACGTCCCGAATGGAGCGGCTGACCCGGATTGCGGAGTTGTCCCGCAGGTAGCGGCGCACTTCGCCTGCAATCATCGGCACGCCGTAGGTGGAAAATCTTACCATTTTGGTGGGGTCGAAGTTGTTGATGGCCTTCATAAGTCCGATGCAGCCCACCTGAAACAAATCATCAGGGCTTTCGCCCCGCTTGTCAAAGCGCTGAATGACGGAGAGCACCAGCCGGAGGTTGCCCTCAATCAATTTTTGACGGGCACTTTCGTCACCCTCTTTGGCTCTGCGCAGCAGCGCATCCATCTCTACTTGGGGCAAGGTTTTGAGCTTTGCTGTGTTCACGCCGGAAAGTTCTACTTTTCCCTGCATCCTGCTTCCTCCCAATTTGTAATACCCACAGTATTTGCCTTTTCAGGCGCTTTCATACAGCAGCGCATTTTTTGTGAAAAGTTCACAAAAAAATTTAGGGTTTGGCGCCCGGCAGGGGGCAAAATCCGTGGAGAAAAAATATTTTCCAACTTTTTGGGTGAAAATGAAACAAAAAAATCAGGGAAAAACTTATCGACATAACACGAACAAGGGGTGCTTTTTGCGGGGTTTATGCATCGGTTTATGCACAGGTGGGGGAGGGGCGAAATCCAGAATTTGGGGAAAATAAGGGTGTAATCCATTGAGTTTTCCACATTATCCACAGGGTTTTCCACAGGTGGCGGGGTTTGATTGGGTTATGCATTTTGGTTTACATAAGTTATTTTGGCGGGCTTTGGCGCATTGGGCATTTTTTCTCCGGTTTGCATTTTGCCGAAATGGTAAAATTGTACCGAAAAAAAGGTCTTGACAAGGGGGAAATTGCTCTCAGGACTTAAATTTAGAAAAAAATTAAAAAAGGTATTGATTTTATTGAAATTGTGCGTTATAATCGGTAATTGCCTAAAAGAATGCAGAATAGGAGGTGTAGGTATGGCAAACATTAAGTCCTCTAAGAAGGATGTTATCCGTTCCAAAGTTGCTTACGAGAAGAACAAGGCAAACAAGTCCGAGATGAAGACCATCATCAAGAAGTACGAAGCTGCTCTGGTAGCCGGCGATCGCGCTGCTGCTGAGGTTGCTTACAAGGACGCTATCGTCATCGTGGACAAGGCTGTTTCCAAGGGCATTCTGCATAAGAACACTGCTGCACGGAAGAAGAGCAGCATGACCCTGCAGCTGAACAAGCTGGCCTAATTGAAAGAGTTCTCTCTGAAAATATCGCCCAGTGCCGAACAGGTACTTGGGCGTTTTTTCATTTCATCTCGCGGGATGAGATTTCCCAAATACTGCACAAAAGGCCATAGCCATACACAAAGTATAGGCTTTTTGGCCTTTTGTTTGTCTTGGAAAACCTCCTCTCCGCGAGAGCCGCCGGGTCTTTTGCCTTAATAGTGCAAAACGTCGCTTTGAAATACCTTGAGTATGTCTGCAGCGACCTTTTTTCTCTTAAGGCAAAATCTCTCGGCGGATTGTTTTATGATAGAGGGCGTTTTTTCATTGATAATTGACAATTAAGGTGTCGCCTTTGGCGACTATTTAAATTCGTCCGCCTTGCGGACACGATAATTGTCCATTGACCATTGTCCATTGTCAATTATTTCATATTGTGTTATAATGTAGTCATCTAAGAAACGAGGGGGTGCAGCTATGGCAAGGCTTACGGATCCTGTGACGATTTTAAAGGGCGTGGGGCCGACGAAGGCCAAGCAGTTTGCGGCGCTCAATATTTATACGCTGGGGGACCTCATCTGTCATTTTCCCAGAGGCTATGAGGACCGGACCAAGCTTGTAACCATTGACAAGCTGCAGCCGGATGTGCCTGCCTGTTTTAAGGCGATGGTGATGTCTGCCCCCAGAACTGCCCACATCCGCAAGGGTTTGGATGTGACCAAGATTACCGTTGCCGATGCCACCGCCCGGCTGAATATTACCTTTTTTAATCAAAAGTATTCTACCGACCAGCTGCAGTATGGAAATGAGTATATTTTCTACGGGGCGGTGTCGGGGGATTTTATCGGCTACAATATGACAAACCCCGTCTTTGAGGCGGTGTCCAGTCAGCCGGTGACCACCCGGCGGGTGCTGCCCATTTACCCTCTGACGGCAGGATTAAGCAATGCCGCGATGCTCAAGGCGGTGCGGCAGGCCCTTAGCATTTGCCCGGTGCCGGAGGAGATTATTCCCCAGGGTATTCGCCAGGAATACGGCATTTTGCCGGCAGAAAGAGCCTACTATGCCATTCACGAGCCCACCTCTATGCAGGAGGCGGAGCTTGCCAAAAAACGGCTGATTTTTGAAGAATTTTTCGTATTCTCCGCAGGGCTTTCCCTGATGCGGGCTGCCCGTGCCGGTAAGCGCACCCAGGCGTACAAAGATTTGTCCCTGGAGCGGTTTTATAAGCTTTTGCCCTTTACCCTGACAGGGGCGCAAAATCGGGCGATTTTGGAAATTGCCGCAGATTTGGGCAAAGGCGTGCCGATGAACCGCCTTGTGCAAGGCGATGTGGGCAGCGGTAAAACAATGGTGGCTGCTGCTGCGGCGTTTCTTGCCATGCAAAACGGCAAGCAGGCGGCACTGATGGCGCCTACGGAAATTTTAGCGGAGCAGCATTATCAGTCTCTGAGCAAACTGTTTGCCCCCCTGGGGATGCGGGTTTGCCTGCTGACAGGCGGGCTGACCCAAAAGCAGAAAAAGGTTTTGCGGGAGGAGATTGCCGCCCGTCAATGGGATTTGGTGATTGGCACCCACGCGCTGGTCACTGACAGTACAGAGTTTGCCGACTTGGGGCTGGTGATTGCCGATGAGCAACACCGGTTTGGCGTTGCCCAGCGGTCCAAGCTTTCGGAAAAGGGAATGGATGTCCACGTGCTGGTGATGTCCGCAACCCCCATTCCCCGCACCTTAGCGCTGATTATGTATGGCGATTTAGAGGTGTCCATATTGGATGAGCTGCCCCCCGGACGGCAGCAGACGGAAACATTTTTGGTAAATGAAAGTTATCGCGCCCGGCTCAACGGCTTTATCCGCAAGCAGGTGCAGGAAAAACACCAGTGCTTTGTGGTGTGTCCTGCTGTGGAGGAAAACGGGGAATTGGACTTGAAAGCTGCCACGGTTTGGGCGGAGACCTTGCAGAAAACCGTGTTCCCGGATTTGCGTGTTGCGCTGCTCCACGGACAGATGAAGGGCAGCGAAAAGGAAGAAGTGATGGCGTCCTTTGCCCGGAACGAGGCGGATGTTTTGGTGGCAACCACGGTGATTGAAGTGGGGGTGGATGTGCCCAATGCCACTTTGATGGTGATTGAAGATGCCGACCGCTTTGGCCTTTCCCAGTTACACCAACTCCGAGGTCGGGTAGGTCGGGGAAGCAGTAAGAGTTACTGCATTTTGACCACCCATAACCGCAATCCCGATACTTTGCGCCGGTTAAAGGCGCTGTGCGCTACCAATGACGGATTCCGAATTGCGGAAGAAGATTTGCAGTTGCGGGGGCCGGGGGATTTCTTTGGCGCACGGCAGTCCGGATTGCCTGCGTTTAAGGTGGCAAGTCTGCAAATGGATTTGCAGACGTTGAAAGATGCGCAAATGGCTTCCGTGGCGTGGATTGACGCCCAGTCGACGGAGGACACCCCGGAATCCGAGGCTCTGCGCCGACGCATTGGGGAATTGTTTTTGCGGGCGCAGGGAACCATGAACTGAAAAGAAAGTACTTTCTTTATACTTTCTTAACATTTTCTCGGGGAAAGTGCTGAAAAACAATAAGATTGCAGGAGAAGTCTTTACGTTTTTGTAAAAAATAAAAAATTTACTTGTAACTTTCCTGAAAATGATGTAAAATATTATGACTGGTATTATGTCATTTTTTCAAAATGCACTTTTTTGGAGGATTCCGGAATGAAAAAACCCATTGTTTTAGTGATTATGGACGGTGTGGGCAA
>JAZRHG010000034.1:0-10327 GCA_045644625.1 Faecousia sp. | reverse complement strand
CCTCGGCAGCATACTGCTCAGCTTCCTTCACTGCCTTGTCAATGTCCTCCTGAGACAGGTTGGTGGAGGCGGTGATGGAGGTGTTGGCCTCCTTGCCGGTGCCCAGGTCCTTGGCGGAAACCTTTACGATGCCGTTGGCATCGATATCGAAGGTAACTTCGATCTGAGGCACGCCGCGGGGAGCGGGAGCGATGCCGCCCAGCTGGAAGCGGCCCAAGGTCTTATTGTAAGCCGCCATCTCGCGCTCGCCCTGCAGCACGTGGACCTCAACGGAGGTCTGGCTGTCAGCAGCAGTGGAGAAAATCTGGCTCTTGCGGGTGGGGATGGTGGTGTTGCGCTCAATCAGGCGGGTAAACACACCGCCCATGGTCTCAATGCCCAAAGACAGGGGGGTAACGTCCAGCAGGACCACGTCCTTCACGTCACCGGTGAGCACGCCGCCCTGAATGGCAGCGCCCAGCGCCACGCACTCGTCTGGGTTAATGCCCTTGAAACCTTCGCTGCCGGTGATGCCCTTAACGGCTTCCTGCACAGCGGGGATACGGGTAGAGCCGCCAACCAGCAGCACCTTGTGCAGGTCGGAGGGCTTCAGGCCGGCATCGCTCATAGCCTGACGGACAGGCTTCATGGTGCGCTCCACCAAGTCAGCAGTCAGCTCGTCAAACTTTGCGCGGGTGATGGTCACATCCAGGTGCTTGGGGCCGGTAGCATCGGCAGTGATATAAGGCAGGTTGACTGCGGTGCTGGTCATACCGGAAAGCTCAATCTTTGCCTTCTCAGCAGCCTCACGCAGACGCTGCATAGCCACCTTGTCCTTAGTCAGGTCCACGCCCTCAGCCTTCTTAAACTCGGAAGCCAAGTAGTCCATCACTCTCTGGTCGAAATCGTCACCGCCCAGACGGGTGTCGCCGGCAGTTGCCAAAACTTCCACGATGCCGTCGCCGATTTCCAAAATGGAAACGTCGAAGGTACCGCCGCCCAAGTCATAGACCATAATCTTCTGCTCGGTTTCCTTGTCAAGGCCGTAAGCCAGTGCAGCTGCGGTGGGCTCGTTGATGATACGCTTGACTTCCAGGCCTGCAATCTTGCCGGCATCCTTGGTAGCCTGACGCTGTGCGTCGGAGAAGTAAGCAGGCACGGTGATGACCGCCTCGGTAACGCTCTGGCCCAGATAAGCCTCGGCATCAGCCTTCAGCTTCTGCAGCACCATTGCGGAAATCTCCTGGGGGGTGTAACCCTTGCCGTCGATGTCCACGTGATAATTTTCGCCCATATGGCGCTTAATGGAAGCGATGGTGCGGTCAGCATTGGTGACAGCCTGACGCTTTGCCACCTGACCTACCATACGTTCGCCAGTCTTGGAAAATGCCACAACAGAGGGGGTGGTTCTGCCGCCCTCAGCGTTGGCGATAACCACAGGCTCGCCGCCTTCCAAAACTGCTACACAAGAGTTGGTTGTACCCAAGTCAATACCAATAATCTTACCCATAATTCATTTCCTCCTAAGAAAAATAATTTTTAATGTTTAGATCCTTCGACTTCGCTCAGGATGACGCTTCGCGTCAATTTGCAACCTGCACCATAGCAAATCGCACGATTTTTTCACCCATCTTAAAACCTTTTTGGAACACCTGGGTGATGGTGTTCTCTTCTGCGGTGTCATCTTCTGTGTGCATCACCGCATTGTGGATGTTGGGGTCAAATGTATCCCCTATATTTCCGAAGATCTCCACGCCCAAGCCTTCAAAAATACTGACCAGCTGGGTCATGGTCATTTCCACGCCTTTTTTATAGGCCTCGTCAGCGGTGTCCTGATTGAGGGCGCGCTCTAAGTTGTCATACACAGGCAGCAGCTTTTCCACCGCATCGGCCTTGCCGTTACCGTAGGACTGCTCCTTCTCCTTTTGACTTCTTTTGCGGAAATTATCGTAATCCGCCGCCAGCCGCAGGTAGCTGTCGTGTTCTGCGTTATATTTCTCTTCCCAGGGATTGATTTCCTCCGGGGCTTCTTCTGCAGCCGTTTCCTCTGCAGAGATTTCTGCGGTTTCTTCCTGAGGCTTCAATTCCTCATCCTTTTTCTTCTTTGCCAATTTTATGCCTCCTCATCGGTGCTGCCGGGTAATTGCTTCTGCTCCGGCTTTGCAAACATTTTTGACAAGCTCTCGGCAAAGTAGGAAAGTCTTGCCGTGACCTTTGCGTAATCCATTCTGGTGGGACCCACCACGCCAATCATACCCTGCATACCGTCGCCGATATCAAACTTGGTCATAACCACCGAGGT
Organism: Faecousia sp.; assembly: GCA_045644625.1. Lineage (GTDB taxonomy): Bacteria > Bacillota > Clostridia > Oscillospirales > Oscillospiraceae > Faecousia. Next base: position 8,046 of record JAZRHG010000034.1, on the reverse strand, counting down.
GTCCTTTAATTCCTGGGTCACATTTTCGGGACCCACCAGCACCTTTGTGCCGTTGGCGTTCTGCATCACTGCCGGCAGGTTTGCCAGCGCTTCTTCATCTAATGTGGTCAGCAGCCGCTGGGCTTTGTCCACATCCCGATATTCCGGCTGACCCAAAAGCCGCATCTGTCCGGCAACCGCCACATTGGCGCTGCCCTGCCTGGATAATGTCTCTGCGGTGAATTCCATCACAACCGGCACCAAGCTTGCCGCATCACCGGCAGACGCCATCACCCGCTCTAAAAGCTCCGGTGTGAAGTCCTCGGGCGGCAACTCCGTCATCGTGGCGTTGAGCACAGCAGAGAGTACTTTCAAATCACTTTCGGTGACGCTCACAGGCAGCTTAATCAGCTTGTTCATCACCTGCTCATCGGTGAGCATCAGCACCAAAATCACACTGCCCGTGCCTGCGGGGATTACATCAAACCGCTTCACCGTTGCACCGGCTCTGCGGGACGCCATAGAAATAGCGGGCAAATCCGTTGCCTGGGAAACTAACTTGGCGACTTTTTCCACCAGCCGGTCCACCTGCTGCATTTTTTCTTCAATGGCGGAACTTATGGACTTGGTCTCATCTAAGCTCAGCCGGTAGTCTGCCATCAGCTCATCCACATACAGCCGGTAACCGGCAGCAGAGGGGATGCGTCCGGCGCTGGTGTGGGGCTGCACCAAATAGCCCATTGCCAGCAAATCCGCCATTTCGTTGCGGATGGTTGCGGAGGAATAGCCCATATCCGGAAGTTCCGTAATGGCTTTTGAACCGACAGGTTCTGCGGTGCGGATATACAAATCTACCACAGAGCGCAGCACTTTTTTCTTTCGCTCGGTCAGCTCCATATGCTTCTCCTCCTTCTTAGCACTCCTTTACTTTGAGTGCTAAGCACACTATAACAGAGAGTGCTAAAAAAGTCAAGTACTATCGTTGTAAATAAATTTTGAACAGCCATTTTTTCTTAGGAAATTGTCTTTTTTCAAAATTTATGCTATTCTATTTTAGGTGTTTTACAATGAATTATACGAACTGTCAATTGTGCCCCAGAAAATGCGGCGCCCGCCGCACTGCCGGTGAAACCGGCTACTGCAAAGCCCCTGCCACTGCAGTGGTTTCCAAGACGATGCTCCATAAGTGGGAAGAGCCGGTGCTGGCAAAACAGTATAGCGGCGCGATTTTCTTTGGCGGCTGCACCTTAGGCTGCAGCTACTGCCAAAACCGTGCTATCAGCCGCGCCCCCGCAGGCACACAAATGAACAGCAAGCAGCTGCGAAAGGAAATGGAAGATTTAATTTCCCAAGGTGCGGAAAACATCGACCTGGTAACCCCCACCCAGTATTTGCCCACAATTTTAGATGCTTTGGATGCGCCTCTGCCCGTGCCGGTAATCTACAACTGCGGCGGCTACGAACGGGTAGAAACCCTTCGCGCCTTACAGGGCAAGGTGGACATCTATTTGCCCGACCTGAAATATGCAGAGGATACCCTTGCCCAAAGGCTATCCGGCGTGAAGGACTATTTTCAGACGGCAGGAAACGCTATTAAAGAAATGGTGCAACAGACCGGTAAGCTGCAATATGAAGGCGAACTTCTTAAAAAAGGCGTGGTGGTCCGTCACCTGATTTTGCCCGGACAGGTAGAAAATTCCCTGAAAGTATTGGACTTTTTGGGAGAGAACTTCGCCCCGGACGAAATTCTTGTGAGCCTGATGCGGCAGTACACCCCTATGCCCGGTATGCAGCCGCCCTTTGACCGCCCCATCACTGATGCAGAGTATGAAAGTGTCCTTTCCTGGATGTACCTGAATAACCTGAACGGGCTTGTGCAGGAGCAGTCCGCCTCCGGTCAAAACTTTATCCCCGATTTTTAGGCTGAGGGAACTCGAACCGAAATAGCCTCTCAGCCTGGCATAAATATAAGACAACCCCCATAGGCTTTGATAGAAAACCTATGGGGGTATTGTTATGAAACGAATTGTGTGTATTTGTGTCGCCGCGCTTCTTTTTTTGGGATTTTTGCCGGGGCAAGCAACGGCGGCATCACTGCAGCTGCCGGCAAAAAGTGCTGTCTTAATGGATGTTGCCACCGGCACGGTGCTTTATGAAGAAAATGCCCACGACCCCCTTGCTCCCGCCAGTGTGACCAAGGTAATGACGATGCTGCTCATTATGGAAGCCATCGACGGCGGCAAAATCGGTTGGGATGACACGGTCACCGCCTCGGAAACCGCCGCAGCCAAGGGTGGCAGTCAGATTTACCTTAAAGCCGGAGAAACTATGACCGTTTCTGATATGGTCAAATCCATTGCCGTCTCCTCTGCCAACGACTGCGCCTGCGCCATGGCGGAGCATATTGCCGGCAGCGAAAGTGCCTTTGTCCAGCAGATGAATGCCCGGGCAAAGGAGCTGGGTATGGCGGACACCAATTTCGTCAACTGCACCGGCTTAGACGATGACCCCAACGCCAAGGAGCATTTGACCTCTGCCCACGACATTGCTACTATGTCCCGGGAGCTTCTGAAAAATCACCCGGACATTAAAAAATTCACCACCATTTGGATGGATACGGTGCGGGGCGGCACCTTCGGACTTTCCAACACCAACAAATTGGTGCGGTTTTATAACGGCACAACGGGCCTGAAAACCGGCTTTACCTCTGCCGCCGGCTACTGTTTATCTGCTTCAGCGATGCGGGAGGATATGGAGCTGGTGGCAGTAGTAATGGGCTCGGAGACCTCCCAAAACCGGTTTTCTGCCTGCAAGCAGCTGCTGGATTACGGCTTTGCCAACTACGCCTTGGTGCAGCCGCAGCTGACAGATGAGACAAAGGTGCCTGTGAAATTAGGCACAGAGGAATTTGTGCAGGCTGTGCCATCGGGTTTGGATGCGGTGCTTTTGGATAAAAGTCAAAAAAGCAGTGTCACCACCGAAATAGAGTTGCTTCCGGAAATCACCGCTCCGGTGAGTCAGGGACAGCGATTGGGCACGGTCACTGTCAAAGCCGGAGAGCAGGTCCTTTCCCAAATCCCCCTGGTTGCCGAAAATCCCGTTCCCCGCCTTTCCTACTGGCAAATCTTCGGTCAGCTGTTGGGTAAGCTCTGCATGAGCCGATAATAAAATGGGAGCAGACATTCTGCTCCCATTTTATTAAATTACTTTTTCAATGTTTTCCAGAGAACTGCAAATCAAATGGTAGTCTGCATCGTCCACAAATTCCTGAATATTCGCAATCCGGAACATCTGCACCTCGTAGCCTCCCAAATCGCTGCCGAAGGCAAGTGCGCTCTGGGTGGGGAAATAACCGGAACCACCGTTGCCGTAAGACAAGGGCAAAATCACAAGATCTTTGCGTTCTTTCTGGATACGCAAACCGATTTCGGAGAAAATTTCGTAGCCGAAGGTGACAAACACAAGATTGCCAATGCGCAAAAGGGTTTGGTCCTCAAAATGCGCATCCTTCTCCTCATACCCATTTTCGTAGGAGTCTACCACCTGCTCAAAATGCTCCCGCATCATAATGTCGGCAGTATATTCAAGACCTGCGTATGCCGCCACCTGCTGCTGCGCCTCTTCCAAAGAAACCCGCTTTTTCAGGGGCAGCCGCACCAAGCCGGTGGTACATTTCATATCACAATCGGTATACTGGGTTACGGATTTGAAAATACGGGTTGCATCCTGTGCCGCTACACCGCCCAGCTCTTCCACATATTCCATATTGCCGGTTGTCAGGCCGTTGGTAAGTCTGGGACCTACATCGCCCAAAACGCCGACGACAAAGGCAACGGGGGCGTCGGTCAGTTCTTCCAGTCTTCTGACCATCACACCGGACCAGTCCTGAGAAATGGCGCTGCTCATACCGGCTGCCGTTCCGTGGCAGCCATAGTGAACCAAAGATCCCACAGTCTTACCTTCCGCATTTTTGAAGGTGATCACCGTCATACGGGGATCAAAAGGCCCCCAGGGACACTGTCCCAAAACGATTTTATTGTCCCGCAGACGGGGCTCCCGGCGATTAACTGCCACGAAGCTATCCCCAAAGGCATAGCCCATCGTAACAGGCTGCAAACTTTCTTTTGCCTGTTTCACCGCCGCCAAAACCCGGGGCTTAAAAATATTGTCGCAATAATCCCGGTCCAAATAGGGGCCGGTGAAAGGGCCTGTGTGGGTGTGGGTGATGGCCATAATAATATTGGTGGCCGGAATACCGGTTTGGGTCTCAATTTCCTTTTGCATTTCCTTAACAAAGGCTTTCTGAAACACCGCCACGGTACAGCCAATGAGCGCAAAGATACTATCCCCCTGCCGAAAAACAAAAGCGGTGGCATCCAACTTGTCGTGAACGGACTCAGAGGGAAAATCCGGCATATAGCCCACCAGATTTGCACCAACCTTAGGCGTAATATCCGCCCTTGCAATGCCAAGGTACATCTTGCTCATAGTGCTTTGCTCCTTTATGTGTCAGACCACTTTTTCAATGTTTTTGAGGGACTCGCAAACCAGCCGATAGTCCACATCATCCACATATTCCTGAATGTTCTTTGTTTTGAACATCTGCACCTCATAGCCGCCTAACTCGCCTCCTAAGCCAAGCGCGCTCTGGGTGGGGAAATAGGAGTAGTAGGCGTTGGCATTTGTCAGGGGAAGAATCACAAAGTTCTTATTTTCCTTTTGGATGCGAAGGCTGATTTCGGAGAAAAGCTCGTAGCCGAAGCCCAGGAATACAAGATTGCCAATTCGCACAATCGGCTGTTCATTGGTCTCATATTCCTGCTCCTCATAGCCCTCTGCATAGGACTTTACCACATCTTCATAGTGCTTCCGAATGGAGATGTCGCTGGAAACGCCGTCCACGCCCACAAAAGCCTGCAACTTTTCCTGTGCTTCTTCCAAAGTAATTCTCTTTTTCAGCGGCAACTTAACCTGCTGGGTGGTAGCCTTCATATCTGCGTCGGTGTATTGGGTCACGGATTTCAGCACACGGGTTGCGTCCTGTGCTGCCACGCCACCCAGCTCCTGTGCCATAGGAATATCGCCCACAGTCATGCCGTTGGGAATACGGGGACCCACATCGCCAATGGCACCATTGAAGAACGCAGCGGTAGCGCCGGTGAGGGCCTCAATTCTTCTGACCATCACACCGGGCCAGTCCTGAGAAATGGTGTGGTTAATGCCGGAGGCAGTGGCATGGGCGCCGTAGTGGATCATCGTTGCCACAACTACACCTGCTTCATTCTTAAAGGAAATCAGGGTCATACGGGGATCAAACGAGCCCCAGGGACACTGCCCCAAAACAATTTTATTGTCACGCTGACGAGGCTCCCGGCGGTTGATACCCACCTTGCTTTCGCCGCAGGCATAACCCATAGTCACTGCCTGCATACTTGCCTTTGCCTGCTGGATTGCTTCCACAACTTGGGGAATAAAAATAGTATCACAGTAATCCCAGTCCACACCGTCACCGGTGGCAGGACCGGAGTGGGTATGGGTAGCTGCGATAATAATATTCTCGTAGGGAATGCCCAGTTCCTTCTGAACGCGGTTGCGAATGGCAGTACTCAAATCCTTGTGGACAACGCAAACGGTGGCGCTGACCAGCACCGCCATACTGTCACCGAACCCAAATACAAATGCAGTTGCGTCTAAATTATCGTGAACATCCTCAGAATACAGACCCGATTCGTAACCAATCATTCTGCAACCCACTTTGGGCGTAATATCCACTTTTGCCGTACCAAGATAAAGCTTAGACATCGGTCTTTCTCCTTTTTATAAACGCAATTATCGAACCTTCTCGATGTTCTTAAGGGAGCCGCAAATCAGGTGGTAATCCACATCGTCCACAAATTCCTGCAAGTTCTTTGTCTCGAACATCTGCACCTCGTAGCCGCCCAGACTAAGCTCACTCTGGGTGGGGAAATAGCCCTCACAGCCGTTGGTGTTTGTGACAGGAAGCACAATCAGGTCCTTGCTTTCCTTTTGGATACGCAGGGAAATTTCCGAGAAAATCTCGTAGCTAATGCCCAAAAGAACAATATTGCCGATGCGCAAAATGGTCTGCGCGGTGGTGCGGAATTTCTCCTCCTGGAAGTTGGGGTCTTCATAGGACTTGACCACATCGGCATAGTGGTTGCGAATAAGTATCTCAGAATCGTACTTGCACTTGACACACTCTGCCAATCTTTCTTGTGCCTTTTCAAGAGGCATACGGGATTTTACGGGCAACTCAACCAGTGCGGTTGTTGCCTTCATATCGCAGTCGGTGTGCAGGGTGATGGACTTGAAAATTCTTGTTGCGTCCTGCGCTGCCACGCCGCCCAACTCCTCAGCATAGTCAATGCTGGCGAGGGTCTTTCCACAGCTCAGGCGGGGACCCACATCGCCGATGGCGCCGTTAATAAATGCCGTGGGCGCACCGGACAGGGCTTCCAGTCTTCGGACCATCACGCCGGGCCAGTCCTGAGAAATGATGTGATTAAGACCTGCTGCCGTTGCGTGGGCGCCATAGTGGATAAGAGTTGCCGCAATTTTTCCGTCCTCATTTTTGAAGGTAATCACCGTCATGCGGGGATCAAAGGGGCCCCAGGGATTTTGTCCCAGCTCCACCTTGTTCTTGATGGTGCGCTCCCGGCGGTTAATACCCACAAGGCTCTCGCCGCAGGCATAGCCCACCTTAACACGCTGCATATTTTCTTTTGCCTGTTTGACCGCCTCCAAAACCCGGGGAATATAAATATTATCACAATAATCCCAGTCGATGTCAATGGCGGTAGCCGGACCGGAGTGGGTATGGATTGCCGACACCATAATGTTAGAAGCCGGAATGCCGGTCTCTTTTTCAATCTTCTCGCGGACAACATCGCCCAGCTTTTTATCGATGGCACAGACTGCAGAGCAAATCAGCACAGACTCGTTTTCGCCGGAGCGGAACACAAATGCGGTGGCGTCCAGATTGTCGTGTACTTCTTCGGAAAACACATCGGGCATATAACCAATCAACGCGCAGCCGATTTTAGGGGTAATATCCACCTTTTTCACACCAAGATAAAGCTTTTCCATATTGTTGTCTCCTTTGCATATAAAGCATTGAAATCGCTTTGGTTTCTATGGTTAGAATACTGGAATACGCTTCATAAGTCAACCCCAATTCGTCCGCTGTAAAAACAAAAATCCGGAAGCCGAAGCTTCCGGATTTTAGCTTGTAGAATTACTCTGCAACGTAGGGCAGCAAAGCGATCTGACGAGCGCGCTTGATAGCGGTGGTCAGGTGGCGCTGGTGAGCAGCGCAGGTGCCGGTGGTACGGCGGGGCAGGATCTTGCCGCGCTCGGACAGGAACCGACGGAGCTTTGCAGTGTCCTTGTATTCGATAACAGTCACCTTGTCAGCACAGAAAGCACATACCTTCTTGCGCTTACGGGGACGCATTCGCTGTTCGTTTTCCACGGAATTTACCTCCTTTGTAAGCATTGTCGAAAAGTTCAATTAGAAAGGCAATTGCGCATCGTCATCGCTGAGCATCGCAAAATCGGATGCAGGAGCGGTTGCACTGGGGGCAGAATAGCCGCCGAATGCAGGTGCTGCAGGAGCAGCATAGGTTGCGCCGGTTGCATCGCCTTCGCGCTTGCTGTCGCCGAAATATACATTGTCAGCCACAACTTCTGCGGTACGACGCTTATTGCCGTCTTTGTCGGTCCAGTTTCTGATCTGAAGCCGACCGGAGACCACAGCCATACGACCCTTGGTGAAATACTTGGAAACAAACTCGCCGGTTTGACGCCAAGCCACGCAGTCAATGAAATCGGTCTCCCGTTCGCCACCCTGACCACCAAAGTCACGGTCAACAGCCAAAGTAAAGCTGGCGACAGCGACGCCGGTGCCGGTGCGGCGCAGTTCGGGGTCACGGACCAAACGGCCCATGATGGTGATGTGGTTCAGCATAGAAGTTGTCCTCCAAGTCGGAGGCCAAGCGGTCTTAGGAAGACAACTCTAGGTTGCAACTCCTTGGCTCACAGAACGAC
>JAZRHG010000033.1:0-11759 GCA_045644625.1 Faecousia sp. | reverse complement strand
CTCACGCGTTACTCACCCGTTCGCCACTAAGTTGCAAAAGCAAGCTCTCGCAACCCCGTTCGACTTGCATGTGTTAGGCACGCCGCCAGCGTTCGTCCTGAGCCAGGATCAAACTCTCAAAAAATGGTATCTAAACTACTTAATGTAGCTCAAATCTTTTTCGAATAATTTGTCTTAGCAAATTTACTCAAGAATTTTCGTTGGCTTAAATTCGATTTTATCGAAACTTAAACAATTCATATCAATTGTCCAAGGTGTTTGTTCGTCTTTGCGTTATTCAATTTACAAGGTACAGGTTTTCGCCGTCCTCCCGGTGACCCGTTCATCGGACAGCTTGCCTATGATACCATTTCGAATTAGGTTTGTCAATACTTTTTTTTAATTTTTTTCAAAAATTTTGCCATTTGTGCAATCAGGCAGAATTACTAAATCCAAAGTGCCTTTTCTGTGCAAGTTTACCAAACACCCCTGTCGGACACATTGGCGCTGATATCCGTCAGCGCATCAGCGGCGTCCATCACGCTGCTCTCCCGCCTGGACAAGTCCCCCAGGGAGACCATTCCCGCAATATGCCCGTTTTCCACCACCGGCAGCCGGCGAATTTGCAATCTGCCCATCAGATGCGCCGCCACGCCGGTTTCCATATCCGGGCTTGCAGAGGTGACCTGACGGGTCATCACCTCCTGCACCAGCGTTTGGGCTGGGCTTTTCCCCACCGCCATACAGCGGGTAACCAAATCCCGGTCGGTGAGCATTCCGCAAAGCTTGCCTTGCCCATCGCATACGGGCAACGCGCCAATGTTATGCTTTTGCAAAATCCGCGCCGCCACCTCTACACTCTCCCGCGGGCTGATATGAATCGCCGGCTTTGTCATAATATCCTGAATTTTCATCCTATCCCTCCTACCGAGAGATTGTTGCCCGTTATTTTAAAAATTATACAACAACGGTCAAAACGCGTCAAAGGCGCAGTAAAACCCCAAAAAAGGCGGGTCTTCATTAGACCCGCCTTTTTCCAGGGGTTAGTCAATATCTTTATGCGCCCTTAAATACCATCTTATAGCCGTTAGACACTACGATGGTCAGTTGATCCTTGGCAATGGCATACTCAACCGTAAAGGTTTCTATGGAACTGGAGAACTTGTAGTAAACCACACCATTTGCCACCTTTTGGTACTTAACCGTGTAGGTGAACGTACCCTTGTTATACCAGGAACCCTTAGGAATCTTCACCGTTGCTTTTCCTGCGCTGGTTACTTTGACGGTAAGATTCTTATCCTTGGTGGTCTTACTGGGAGAAATTTGCTGGGTGCTCTTGTAGGAGCCGGCGACAATCTTCTTGGCGTCAATCATCTTCAATGTGACCACGTTGGACTTTGCCTTGTTGCCGTACTTATCTGTCACCACACAATAGACCCGACGGCCATTTACGGAAGCACTCATTTTCACGGAATAAGTGGATTTTGTCACAGAAAGCTTCTTGAACTTGGAAGAGCCCTTGTTGGCGTAGTACCAAGTGTACTTCAAGCCGCTGCCGGAGCCCTTGACGGTGACCTTTGCGGTGCCACCCTTAACTGCATAGGTGTCCTGGGGCTGCTCAGTAATAATCATCGTCAGTGTTACAGTCTTGGTCTTTACAGAGATGCCGTACTTATCCGTCACCACGCAGTAGATTTGACGGCCGTTGACTTTGGAAGACATCTTCGCAGAGTAAGAGGCAGTCTTTACAGAAGCTTTCTTGAAAGCAGTTGCGCCCTTATCCTTATAGTACCAGGTGTACTTCAGCCCATCACCGGTGGCCTTGATGGTGGTCTTTGCAGTCTTACCGTTCAGAACGCCGATATTCTTGGGCTGGGTCTTAATGGTAGCCGGGTTGCCCATATACAGATAGGCAGTGTTGGATGTGACTGCGATGCCGTACTTATCTGTCACCACGCAGCGCACACGGCAGCCGTTCAACTTAGAAGACATCTTGCCGGAGGTAAAGGTTGCCGAAGTTGTAGAAGTCTTCACCCACTTGGATGTACCCTTCAGGGCATAGTACCAGGTATACTTCAGGCCGCTACCGGTTGCTTTGACAGTCACCTTTGCCGCCTTACCTTTGGGCGCTGCAGCATTCGACAATTCGGAAACAATGGTAGCCACAGGGATATACTTTCTGGTTGCGTCCGTCAGATTGGAATTGAAAGCGCCAATCGTAATCTTCTTCCAGGAGGCAGCGCTGCCATAATACTGAACAGTCTTTAAACCATAGCAAGCCAGGAACGCATCGTCGCCAATGGTTTTGACGCCATTACCGATGGTAACCTTATTCAAAGCGCTACAGGCCCAAAATGCCCCCTCTCCAATGGTGGTAACACCCTGACCGATGGTTACACTCTTTAAGCCACCACAGTTTGAAAAGGCATCGTCGCCAATCACCTTGACATTATTGGGAATGGTTACCGCTTTCAGTGCCACACAATTGTAAAAGGCATTTTTGCCAATGGTCTTGACGCCGCTGCCAAAGGTAACAGATGCTAATTTGTCACAGGAAGCGAATGCTTTTTCACTAACCGTGGTAACACCGGAGCCAATCACCGCCGCAGTCAGGCCATCACAGCCGATGAATGCCTGCTCACCCAGCACAGTGACGCTATTGGGGATTTTGATGGAAGCCAAGGCGGTGGAATATCCAAATGCCATTTTGCCAATAGATTTCACGCCGTTTGCAAGTCCCACAGTAGCAAGGCTTTCACAGCTGGAAAAAGCACCCTCACCGATGTTGCCACCGTATATGGCAACCTTTTGCAAAGAGCTGTAAGAAAATGCATAGTCAGAAATTGTCTTCACAGTCTTGGGAATAACCAGTGTTGTTACCTTCTCGCTGCCACGGATTATATTTTTGCTGATGGATGTTACGCCGTTTGCCAAATTTAAGGTGGTCAGATTTTCACAAGAGGCGAACGCAGACTCACCGATATTGCCACCACCGACAGTAACCGCTGTCAAGTTTGCACAATAATAGAATGCATAATTCCCGATAGTTTTTACACTGGCGGGAATTACCAGCTCCGTCAAGTTGTCGCAGCTATAAAAAGCCTCTTCGCCGATGGTCTGAACACCGTTTCCAAGGGTCAGGGCAGTAAGGCCGGAATTATAAAATGCTTGCTTGCCGATGGTCTTGACACCGTTGGGAATCACGACCTTAGTTAAGTTAGAGCAGTAATAAAAGGCTTCATCACCAATTACCCGGACGGTGCTGGGAATGGTCACAGAAGTAATATACGTCCAACTGAACGCGCCTGCGCCGATTGTGGTAACACCCTCCGGAATGGTGATGCTTTCCAAAGAGGACTTACTCTCAAACGCGCTGTCGCCAATCGCCGTAACGGGGTAACCGCCCAGCGTTGCGGGGATGACTACATTTTTGTCATCGCCATAGTAATAGTCAAAGCCCGTAATTGTGGCCTGTCCATTGGTCACCTCGTAGGTGTACTTACCTTCCGTTGCTGCCTCCGCGCGGGTAGGCAAGACCAGCAGGCAAGCTACCACCAAGGCCAGCACACATAAGGTTGTAAGCAGTTTTTTCATACAATACCCTCCTGAAATTTAGTGTTTAAAGCATATTCATAGTACTACCACCTTTGCCAAAAGTCAAGTGTCTTTTCCTCGAGGACGCTATTCAGATTTTGTATGAATGCAAAAATACCGCTCCGGCAAAGCGGAGCGGTATATACATTATTATAATAATATTACTTTTGGCGGTAGGTGGACAAAAAGTCGGCAAGTTTGTCGATTGCTTCATCCAACTCCTCCACGCGAGGCAGATACACCACGCGGAAGTGGTCCGGCTGCTTCCAGTTGAAGCCGCTGCCGGGGACAATCAGCACCCGCTTTTCCCGCAGGAAGTCTAAGGCAAATTTCTGGTCATCGGTGATGTTGAATTTCTTGATGTCCAGCTTGGGGAACATATAAAATGCCGCCCTGGGCTTGACAACACTGACACCGGGGATGGCATTGAGGGCTTTGTAAGCAGCTTCCCGCTGCTCGTACACACGGCCGCCGGGAACAACATACTCGTTGACGCTTTGGTAGCCGCCCAATGCCGTTTGGATAATGGACTGTCCGGGCACATTGGAGCAAAGCCGCATATTGCAGAGCATATTCAGGCCCTCAATATAGTCCTTGGCGATAGCCTTGTTGCCGGAAAGAATCATCCAGCCTGCCCGGAAACCGCAAGCCATATGGGATTTACTCAAGCCGCTGAAGGTGACGCAAAACAGGTCCGGCGCCAAAGAGGCGGTGGAGATGTGCTGCAGCCCATCCATAACCAGCCGGTCATAAATTTCGTCGGAGAAGATCATCAGCTGGTGGCGTCTCGCCAGGTCCACAATCTGCTCCAAAACCTCCCTGGGATACAGCGCGCCGGTGGGGTTATTGGGGTTAATCACCACGATTGCCTTGGTATTGGGGGTGACTTTGCTTTCCATATCCGCAATATCCGGATACCAGTCCGACTGCTCATCGCAGATATAATGCACCGCCTTACCGCCGGCAAGATAGGTACAGGCAGTCCACAAAGGATAGTCGGGGCTGGGCACCAGTACTTCATCGCCGGGATTGAGCAGAGCATTCAGACTCATTTGTATGAGCTCACTGGCGCCGTTGCCGGTGAAAACATCTTTCATCGTCACATTGGGAATTTGCTTAATCTGGGCGTACTGCATAATGGCTTTCCGGGCAGCAAAAATACCCCGGGAATCAGAATAACCCTGACTGGATACAATGTTATCCCGCATATCCTGAATGACCTCTTCCGGTGCATTAAAGCCGAAGGGGGCGGGGTTACCGATATTTAACTTTAGAATGTTCAGGCCCTTTTCTTCCATACGCGCCGCTTCATCCACCACCGGTCCGCGGACATCATATAAGACGTTTTCCAGCTTGGACGATTTTTCAAATGTTCTCATCTCAAAGAGCCTCCTTCTTAAAAATTTATCGGTATTATAGCACACGCAGAACAAAAAATCAACAGTTTCACAGTTTGAGATTGCCACACCGTGATGCGGCTCGCAATGACAGGAAAAGTCCCGACCGGCGGTCGGGACTTTGGCTGTTTTCTTAGAATTCACACTTCTTTGCGATATAGTCTTTCAGCTCGGAAATGGGCACGCGGACCTGCTCCATAGTGTCGCGGTCACGGACGGTGACACAGTTGTCAGCTTCGGTGGTTTCGTCGCCAACGGTCTGGAAGTCCACAGTGATGCACAAGGGGGTACCGATTTCGTCCTCACGGCGGTAGCGCTTGACGATAGAGCCGGCATCGTCGAAGTCCACCATAAAGTCCTTACGCAGCTCGCGGTAAATCTCTTCTGCCTTGGGGCTGAGCTTCTTGGAAAGGGGCAGAATAGCTGCCTTGAAAGGCGCCAGAGCCGGGTGCAGACGCAGCACGGTACGGACATCGTCCTTGCCGTTCTTGTCCTGACCCACAACCTCTTCGTCATAAGCCTCGCACAGGAATGCCAGCGCCACACGGTCGCAGCCCAGAGAGGGCTCAATGACATAGGGAATGTAATGCTCGTTCCGCTCCTGGTCGAAGTAGGTAAGCTTCTTTCCGGAAGCCTCCTGATGGCGGCCTAGGTCATAGTCGGTGCGGTCGGCAATGCCCCACAGTTCGCCCCAGCCGGAGCCGAAGGGGAACTGATATTCAATATCGGTGGTTGCGCGGGAATAGAAGGCCAGCTCAGCGGGGTCGTGGTCACGCAGACGCAGGCTGTCTTCCTTGATGCCCAGGCTAATCAGCCAGTTCTTGCAGAAATCCTTCCAGTAGGCAAACCACTCCAGGTCTGTGCCGGGCTGGCAGAAGAATTCGCACTCCATCTGCTCAAACTCACGGGTACGGAAGGTGAAGTTACCGGGGGTGATTTCGTTACGGAAAGCCTTACCCACCTGGCAGACGCCGAAAGGCAGCTTCTTACGGGTGGTGCGCTGAATGTTATCAAAGTTGACGAAGATACCCTGTGCGGTCTCCGGACGCAGGTAAGCGATGGAGGAGGAGTCCTCGGTAACGCCAATCTTGGTCTGGAACATCAGGTTGAAGTTACGGATGGAGGTGAAGTGGTGCTTGCCGCAGTTGGGGCAAACAACATCCTCGTGCTCCTCGATGAAGGCATTCATTTCCTTGGTGTCCATTGCGTCCACATTCACCTGCTTGCCGGATTCGGAAGCGGCAATCAGCTGGTCAGCGCGCTGACGGGAGCCGCAGCCCTTGCAGTCCACCAGCGGGTCGGAGAAAGAGCCCACGTGACCGGGAGTGACCCAGGTGGTGGGGTTCATAATGATGGCAGCATCCAAGCCAACGTTGTAGTCAGACTCCTGCACGAATTTCTTCAGCCAAGCCTTTTTCACGTTGTTTTTAAATTCCACACCCAAGGGGCCGTAGTCCCAGGAGTTTGCCAAGCCGCCGTAAATTTCGGAACCGGCATATACATAACCTCTGTTTTTGCAAAGGTTTACAATCATTTCTAAGGTCTTTTCACTGTTTTTCATTGTCTATCCTCCAATTTTTTACTTGATACCTATTATACAGAAAACATTTTGTAAATCAAGCCTTTTCTTCCTCTTCCGGCGTCAAAACGTTTTCCGGGCCCAAATCCCGCGCCATCATTTCATAAACCGTCTCTGCAACCTCGGTGGTTGGCTTTCCGGCAATCTCCTCTGCCGGGATCACATCCAGCAGGTGCAGCTTTACGGTGGTGCCCTTACACTTGAGCAAACGGCCAATGACTTTGTTGGTGTTTTGCAAGGTGCAGACCACAATGGGCACTTGGGCTTTTTGGGCAATTTTGAACACACCGGGACGGAAATGCGCTAACTTGCGATAGGGGTTAATGCGCCCCTCCGGGAAGATGGCTATGGAAACCTTATCTTCTTTTAGAAGGCTAATACATTTTAAAATGGTTTTCAGTGCCTCTTTGTCATTTTCCCGGTTGATGTACTGGCAAAGGAGCATTGGCAGCGCCTTATTTACCAAGAACATATGCCTTGCTTCCCGCTTGGCAACGAAAGCCAATTGGCTTTTGGGGAAGTGGTGCAGCAAAAAGGCAGGGTCGATATTATCCAAATGGTTACACACCAGCAAAAACCGACCCTCTGTGGGAATTTTCTCCAAGCCTTGGGTTTCAATCCGCACTGGCAGCACCGCAAAAATTGCGTGCAGGTATGTACGGAGCATTGTCCGGAACCAGCGGCTGTCCTCTTGCCTTTCCTTTTCCGGGTCAACAAAAGCAAAGATAAGCACAAAAACACCAAATGCCAGCGCAGCCAAAACCAAACACGCCCCCACAAACGAAACCGGCAGCAGCCACAAAAAAGATAGCCCTGCAAAGGCATCTGTGGCAACGCATAATCCGACGCTGCCTAAGACAGACAAAATCAAAATGCTCACAAGCAACATATTGGATTTCCTCCAAATCTACAAACTACCTAATATTATACATTGATAAATTACAGGAAACAAGCCTAATTTTTCCAAAAAGACTGGAAATCGGCACTCTTGCCTGTTATAATATCGGTATTATGGATTTTTTGGAGCGTAAATGTATGAAAATGAAACCCAGGCACCTTCCCGTTTTTGCCCTTCCGCTGGGCATAATCGGATTTTTTGTGCGGTACTGGCTGCTGACCGGCGGCTTGGACTCCCGGGAACTGATTATTCCGGAGCACCCTGCCAACATCCTTAGCTTTGTGCTGCTGCCCACCACTTTCGGCGTGTTTTATCTTATGTTGAAGCCGCTGACCGGCAAGCCCGCCCACAAACAGCTTTTTCCCAAAAGCCTCTTAGCCCTTTTCGGCGCTTTGGCGGCAGCAGCCGGCCTGCTGATTACGCTGCTTTTCAGCACCCAGCCCACAATCAACTATATTTTCGGCGTGGCCGCTGCTTTGGGTGTTGCCGCAGGCGGCATTTTGCAATTTACCAAAAAACGCCCCAATGTGTTTTGCCACGGCATCGTTGCGCTTTATATGATGCTGCATCTGATTTTTCAGTATAAGCAGTGGAGCGCGGAGCCGGAGCTGCAGGAGTATTTCTTCCCGCTGCTGGCCTGCATTTTTGTAATGCTCACCGCTTACCACAGAACTTGCTTAGACAACCTGTCCGGCTCCCGGAAATGGTTTGCTTTTTTCAATTACGGCAGTGTGTTTTTGTGCCTGACCTCTTTATATAGCGAAAATTGGCTGTTTTACCTGTCTTTGGGTCTGTGGTGCTTCACCAATGGATGCTCTCTGACGCCCTGCAAGGAGATGGCGCTGCCCAAGGATGTGCAGTTTTGCCTGAACAAGCTGAAGGATGCCGGGTTTGATGCCTATGTGGTAGGCGGCTGCGTGCGGGACTCCCTCTTGGGGCTTGTGCCGGATGATTACGATATGTGCACCAACGCCAAACCGGAGGAAATTGCCAAGGTATTCCAAAAGCAGGAGTTGGTACGAAACGGAGAAAAGCACGGCACCATCGGCGTGGTTTTGGAAAAGAAGGTTTATGAAATCACCACCTTCCGCACCGAGGGCGGCTATTCCGACAGCCGGCATCCGGACTGGGTGGAGTTTGTTCCCGATTTGGAACAGGATTTGGCGCGTCGGGATTTTACCGTCAATGCCATGGCATATACTCCGGACACCGGATATATTGATTTATTTGGCGGACAGCAGGATTTGCAGCAAGGTAGCCTGCGTACCGTGGGCAATCCCAAAACCCGCTTTAAAGAAGATGCTTTGCGGATTTTGCGGGGCGTACGGTTTGCGGTGCGGTTTGATTTGATGATAGAAAAGAAAACCCTGCAGGCAATGACCGAGCTTGCGCCGCTTATGGACAAACTGGCAAAGGAACGGGTGTTTGCAGAGTTATGTAAACTTCTTCCCCAAATTAACGCGCAGCAGTTATTGCAGTTTGAGCCAATCATCACGCAAGTCATTCCGGAATTGAAGCCTACGGTGGATTTCCGGCAGCACAGCCCCCACCACGCCTATGATGTTTACACCCACACCGCTTATGTGGTGGAAAAGCTTCCGGAGGACCTGTGCCTGCGGTTTGCAGGATTACTCCACGATATCAGTAAGCCCGCGGTGTTTACCCAGGATGCAGAAGGACGGGGACATTTCTACGGTCACGCACAGGCGGGCGCACAGGCTGCAGACCGGGTGCTTGGCGCTTTGCGTGCCCCCACCGCGTTGCGGCAGCAGGTTGCCCTGCTGATTGAACATCATATGACACCCATTGAGGCAGACAAAAAGCTTTTGAAACGCCGCCTGCGCCAATTCGGTGCAGAAACGCTAAATCAGCTGCTTTGCCTGCAAAAGGCCGATTTTTACAGCAAGGGCGTAGACGAACAATCCGAGACGGATTTTGCTGCCATCGACCGGCTGTTAAAGGAAATTCTTGCCGAGGATGCCTGCCTGACTGTGAAGGATTTGGCAGTGAGCGGAAAGGATTTGCTGGCATTGGGCGTCGCCGCCGGTCCTGCCATCGGAGAATGCTTAGAACATCTTTTGGACCTTGTGCAGGACGAGGAAGTTCCCAATGAACACTCTGCGCTTTTACACCGCGCCAAACTATATTTTAATAAGGAGAATGCGTGATGGATATTGCCGTTGTCACCGGCGCCAGCTCCGGTATGGGTCGTGAATTTGTGCTGCAGCTGCAGCAGTATGTTGCTGTCAACGAAATTTGGGTGATTGCCCGCAGAAAAGAGGCTTTGGAAAGTCTGGCAAGTCAGGTTTCTGTGCCCCTGAAAGTTATTTGCCTGGACCTGTGCAAAGAGGAAAGCTTCCAGGAATACAAGGCGCTTTTAGAGCAGGAAAAGCCCAACATAAAGCTTTTGGTGAACGCCGCAGGCTTTGGTAAATTCGGCGATTTCCAGGACGTCCCCTTAGAGGACGACTGCCGGATGATTGACTTAAACTGCCGCAGCTTAGTGGCTATGACACGACTCAGCCTGCCTTATATGAAAAAGGGTAGCCATATTTTGCAGCTGGATAGTCTGTCTGCCTTCCAGCCTGTGCCTTATATTGCCACCTACGGCGCAACCAAGGCTTTTGTGCTGAGCTACACCCGGGCGGTTGCCAAGGAATTAAAGCCCCTGGGCATCCGGATGATGGCAATGAACCCCGGTTGGGTGAAGACGGAATTTTTCAACCACGCCCTGACCACCAACGGCTCTCGTGTGCAGTATTACAACCATTTGTATGAAGCCAAGGATGTGGTTGCCACAGGTCTGAAGCATTTATACAAAACCAAAAAAGAATATTCCGTCCACGGCTTCCCCATCCGCAATCAGGTAAGGCTTGTAAAGCTGCTGCCCCATAACATCGTGATGAGCGTTTGGTGCAATCAGCAAAAGAAACCGAAAAACAACCGCCACCTGAAAACAGAAGAATAAAACACACGCCCGGCTGCTTTCCGCAGCCGGGCGCATTTGTATCGTCATAATGGGCCACCGTGGGCATCAACCCCTACGCAACATCCGGGAGACAGCAAAACCAACCCCTATCTTCCACCAGAAATTACACTACACTTTCTTTTCGGAAAGGATAGGTTCATCTTTTTTAATTCTTCGACTGTGATTAGATGCTTGATTGACACATTTATCGTATTAATGAACAACATCACAGTAAATGATTACGTATTCAAAAGCATACACATTCTTAACAAACAGCGTTAAGGACGCGTCCTTACGTAGCAGGGTGGATTGGTCTGCGTTTTTCTCATAGCGAATATCGGTTACTGTGTATGAGAAACGATTACCTTCCATATCCGTAAAGAAAACACTATCTCCCACAGAAATATCCCGGTAAAAGTCGTACTGGCCTTTTTGTGATGTGCCACCGATCTGCATAGTACGATCATACACACTTCCGCTGAACCGGCAAGGACATTTTGCGGGGTTTCCCCATTCAGCGCAAACCGGAAGAGCCGACTTAAATCGTGGAAGTTCCAATATTCCAACAAAGTCTGTTCCGTCAATGGACAGGGTTGACATCGTATTATCTCTGCGTTCCTCCGGAACGGCGCCTTGCGGCTCAGGGATTAACTCACGTATAACGCTTACGTATTCCTTTATTTTTTGCTCAGATGTATGAATATTCCATTGCCACGCAAATAAGAGTACTATTGCAGCCGCAAGTAAGCACACGCCGATAATTATTAGAATTTTTCTTATAACTTCATTTTTTCGGCTCATCATACGCGATTTCTCTTCCCCGTGATTCCTAAGATAACAAGCATACTGCCGGAGACAATCATCAGAATAACCCATAGCATAATATTCGAGGTATCCCCCGTCTGTGGTGAATCGGGATTATCGGGAACATCCCGATTTAATGTATTCGTTAGCACAAAAGAAGTTTCCCGTTCCTCGACGGTCATAGTGTATCCCGTTGGAATATTACGCTCGACGACTTTCCAATCCGAGTCATCGTCTTTTGCAGACCAAGTATATGTCCAGTGGTTATCTTCTGAAAGTGTTACCGTTTGATAGCTTGTGCCGTTGCGGAATATCTCGACTTCTATCGTTGTGGGACGAGCTGAGCTTCCGCTGTCCCCCTTCCAAAGCTTTAATACCTTGCGTTCTATTTCCGCATCTTCTTGGCTTGGGGGAATAATCTCGGATTTAGAGGTAACGTCAACCTGATACTGCCATAAACCATCTGCACCCAAACCGGGCAAGGCGAGGAAAGCAGAATCAAATACATAGGTTGTTCCGTCTTGAATTATACGCTCTGTA
>JAZRHG010000032.1:0-24697 GCA_045644625.1 Faecousia sp. | reverse complement strand
TCGGCTCGCTCCCCAAACTGAGCCACATCCGGTTATCTATTCACTTTTCCTCATCTTACTGCCGGTGCAAGCGCTCTTCCTGTTGCGGTGCCCGATATCTTCCTTGCCGACTAAGCGGCCGCGTCAGCTATCGACCGCGACCACTCGCTCTGCTCCCTTCATCCGCCACCGGCGGCGGTCGCATCGCTCCCCCAAAGCAAGCGCGATACCAAACTTCGCTAAGTCCGGATAATTCTGTTGCGAGCTTCATTATACACGATGAAATTGAAAAAAGCAACGGAAAAATGGAAGGACTTTGCGAATTTTGAATGTTTCACCAATTCGGCTGAAAATCTTGACTATTGTTCCCTAACTGCTATAATATAGGCAAACGATTTTACCCACCAATCAGGAGGAAAACAGATGCGAGGAATCCCATCACTCATTACCGATATTCGCAAAAACGTGTTTACCGAGGTTGCCCGGATGGCATACGCCGGCAAGGGCTATGAAGGCGTGGACGAATTGCCCTACATCATTGTCCCCGGCGACCAGCCGCTGCATCGGGAATCGGTGTTTTTGGAGCGCGCCATTGCCAGTGAACGTGTGCGTTTGGCAATGGGACTGAACATCCGCCCCATTCAGACTCGGCACCTGATGACCGAGGGTATGGATGCTGCTGCAGTGGCAGAGCAGTACTATGAGCCGCCGCTGATTAACATCATCCCCTACGCCTGTCACAGCTGCCCCACCAACCAATACAAGGTCAGCAACTACTGTCAGAACTGTCTGGCAGCTTCCTGCCAAAAGGTTTGTCCGAAAGATGCTATTTCTTTCCGGAACAACCGCTCCTACATCGATTTGGATAAGTGCGTCCGTTGCGGCAAGTGTGCCAAGGCCTGTCCCTACAATGCCATTGTGCATATGCAGCGCCCCTGCGCCGCCGCCTGCGGTATGGATGCTATCGAGTCCGACGAGCAGGGTCGTGCCAAAATCAATCAGGATAAGTGCGTTGCCTGCGGTCAGTGCCTGGTGAGCTGTCCCTTTGGTGCCATTGTGGATAAGGGTCAGATTTTCCAGGTCATTCAGTCTATTTTAAAGGGCGACAAGGTGATTGCCATTGTTGCCCCTGCCTTTATCGGTCAGTTCGGCAAGCACTCCACCCCCGGCAAGTTCATTGCCGCAATGACAAAGTTAGGCTTTACCCGCATTGTGGAAGTGGCTGTGGGCGCAGACCTTTGTACCATCGAGGAAGCTCACGACTTTATGGAAAAAGTGCCCAATGCGCAGAATTATATGGCAACCTCCTGTTGCCCTGCCTGGCATTCTATGATCCACAAGCTGTTCCCCAGCGAAACGCCTAAAATCTCTATGACCTTGACGCCAATGGTCTACACCGCCCGTCTGATGAAGAAAAAGTACCCCGATTGCAAGGTGGTGTTTGTAGGACCTTGCGCCGCCAAGAAATTGGAGGCTATCCGCGCAGACATCCGCTCCGATGTGGACTTTGTGCTGACCTTTGAAGAACTGCAGGGTATGTTTGAAGCCAAGGAAATTGACTTTGAGACCATCGAGCCTTTGGATGACCTGAACGAAGGCAGTGCCGCAGGACGGGGCTTTGCCGTCTCCGGAGGCGTTGCCAAAGCGGTTGCCAATATGATCGAAAAGAACAATCCAGATGTGCAGGTGAACACCGCCCGTGCAGAAGGTCTGCGGGAATGCCGGAAGCTGATGAACTTAGCAAAAGCCGGTAAGTATGACGGCTATCTTTTAGAGGGTATGGCGTGTCCCGGCGGCTGTGTTGCCGGCGCAGGCACGCTGCTGCCGGTGGAGCTGGCTACCAATGTGGTGGGACGTTATCAAAATGAAGCGGATTTATTTAGCCCCACGGACAGCGCTTACCGGGATTTGGGAAAGAGCTTGGAAGAGTAATGGAATTTAACGATATTTACGACATTGACAGAAATCTCACCGGACGGGTTCACCGCCGCGGCACCCCCTGGAAAAAGGGCGAGTACGGACTGGTGGTCTGCGTGTGGGTGTATGACGGCAACGGCAAAGTGCTGATGACCCGCCGCGCGCCCCAAAAGACTGCCGGCGGCACCTGGGAGAACTCCGGCGGCGCTGCCCAAGCCGGGGAGACCAGCCTGCAGGCCATTGTACGGGAATTGCAGGAAGAGACCGGCATCCGGGCGAAAGAATCGGAATTTGAACTGCTGGGCACCCATCGGGACCGCATCTGCCACTATGACTTTTATTGCCTCAAGCGGCAGACACCTCTTTCCCAGATTGTGCTGCAGCCGGGAGAGACCGATGATGTCAAATGGGTCAGCTTTCCGGAGGTTCATAAGATGATTGAAAACAAGGAAATTTGCCCCGTCATTGCCAAACAATTTCTCCGTCAGGAGCCACAACTGCTTGCAAAAAGCAACGCATCGATTGGTTAATCGGTGCGTTGCTTTTTTGGTTAATCGGTGCGTATTTTTTAGGATTGCAAGAATTGCAAAACTGTGGTATAATGAGTTGGACTATAGGATATTATCACGAATCCGTAAATGGAGGCAAATAAGTATGTATGATTACTTAATTGTCGGCGCCGGTCTTTACGGCGCAATCTTTGCTCACGAAGCCAAAAAAGCCGGCAAACACTGCCTTGTTATCGAACGGCGGGACCATATTGCCGGAAATGTATATACCTATCCTTTAGAGGGCATTCAGGTGCACAAATACGGTGCCCATATTTTCCACACCAACAGCAAGACGGTCTGGGACTATATCACCCAATTTGCCACCTTTAACCGCTACACCAACAGCCCCATTGCCAATTATCGGGGCGAAGTTTATAACCTGCCCTTCAATATGAACACCTTCCACCAGATGTGGGGTGTGATTACCCCGGAGCAGGCACGGGAGAAAATTGCAGCCCAGCGCAAAGAAAGCGCAATCACAGACCCGAAAAACTTGGAAGAACAGGCCATTTATATGGTGGGCCGCGATATCTACGAAAAGCTGATTAAGGACTACACTGCCAAGCAGTGGGGCAAGCCCTGCCGGGAGCTCCCCGCCTTCATCATCCGGCGGCTTCCCTTGCGGTTTACCTATGACAACAACTATTTCACCGCCGACTATCAGGGTATTCCCGTAGGCGGCTACACCCAGATTGTGGAAAAGCTTTTGGAAGGCATTGAAGTCCGGCTGAATACGGATTTTCTCGCGGAAAAAGAAGCTTTATCCGCCTTGGCAAAGCAGGTGATTTACACCGGCCCCATTGATGCCTACTTTGATTATTGCTACGGAGAATTAGAATACCGCAGTGTCCGCTTTGAGACCGAGGTTTTGGAAACGGACAACTATCAGGGAAACGCAGTGGTCAACTACACAGACTTGGAAACGCCCTACACCCGTATCATTGAGCACAAGCACTTTGAATTTGGTCAGCAGGAAAAGACCGTCATCTCCCGGGAATACAGCCATAGCTGGGCTGTGGGACAAGAGCCCTATTATCCTGTCAATGACGACCGTAACACCGCCCTGTACGCTCGCTATCAGGCCCTGGCAAAAGAGCTTGCCAACGTGCATTTTGGCGGGCGTCTGGGAGAATACCGCTATTACGATATGGATCAAGTGGTTTTCGCTGCTTTGCAGAAAGCCGACGCACTGCTTTGAGGAAAGAGAATATGATAAATAAAGATAATCGTTTATTTGTGGGTCTGAATATTGTAATTGACATTGTTCTCATTATTCTGGCCTACTATTTTGCCGTGTTCCTGCGCTTCGTTGTGCTGGACGGTCAGGTCAGTCTGGAGCTTTGGGAATTTCCCTTCTTCTTTATGGCATTTTGCTATGCCTTAGTGGTCACGGGACTATACAACACCTTAGGCTTATACCGCATACACCACCGCAGAAAAAGAGCCAGCAGGCTTTTGACAATGTTTGCGGTAAATCTATTTGCAATTGCCGTTATGACCACCTATTTGTTCCTGATGCGTCTGGAAGACTTCTCCCGTGGTGTGCTGGCGGCTCTGGTTATATTTTCCACCATTGCTACCCGTGTGCATTTGTATATCACCGGCCGTATTATGGATTACCGCATCCGCAAAGGGCATCACCAAAAGCACGTGATTATTTTCGGAAACGGTCATCTTGCCCGGGAGTTTAAGGAATCTGTGGAAACAGACCCCTCTTTGGGCATTGTGGTGGACGGCTATGTCAGCAAGTCTCCCCGCGCAGAGCTGGGCACAAATCTCGGCAGCTACGAGGATTTGGAGCATATTCTGGATGAACGGGACGTGGATATCCTGGTTGTTGCCCTGGAGACCCACGAGCTGAACTTTATGCAATACGCAATCGCTTGCGCCGAGAAAAACGGCGTGCGCATCAACCTGATTCCCTCCTTCAGCCGCTTTATGCCCCGCCATGTGCGTATGGAAGAGCTTGACAATGTGAAGCTGATTGATATGCGCGCCATCCCCCTGGACAACCCGGGCGCCGCCACCATCAAGCGGGCGATAGATATTGTGGGCTCTGCCCTGCTGATTGCCCTCACCTGCCCCATTATGCTAATCACCGCCATTGGCGTCAAGCTTTCCAGTCCGGGTCCTGTTATGTTCATTCAGGATAGAATTGGCAAAAACAAAAAGCCTTTCCGGATGTATAAATTCCGCAGTATGCGGCTCAATGACGACTCCCAAACCGCGTGGAGTCAGGACGTTGACCCCAGAAAGACCAAATTCGGCAGCTTTATCCGTAAGCTCAGCATTGACGAGCTGCCCCAGCTGTTTAACGTGCTGAAGGGCGATATGAGCCTTGTGGGACCCCGTCCGGAAATTCCCTTCTATGTGCGCCAGTTTCGGGAGGATGTGCCATTGTACCTGCTGCGTCAGCAGGTGCGCCCCGGTATGACCGGCTGGGCGCAGATCCACGGTCTGCGTGGCGACACCAGCATTGAAAAGCGGGTCAAATATGATATTTGGTACATTAACCACTGGAGCATTTCCTTAGACATTAAAATCCTGTTCAAAACCGTCTTTGGCGGATTTATCAACAACGAAGTGCTGGAAAAGTGATTATGGATATTCAGATTATTATCGCCACCCACAAAGCCTACCGATTCCCGGAAGATGCAATGTACCTTCCCGTTCACGCTGGAAAAGCGCTGCATCCGGAGCTAAGCTTGGGCATTCAAGGGGATGATGATGGCGAAAACATCAGCTGTAAAAACCCTAACTTTTGCGAACTGACCTGTCTATACTGGGCGTTTCAGAATTTGCAGGCAGAGTATGTGGGTCTTGCCCATTACCGCAGACACTTTGCTTGTTCCCGCTTAGGGGATAAGTGGCAGCGGATTATGGGCAAACAGCAAATGCAGATGCTTTTGCAGAAAGCGCCTGTGGTGCTGCCGAAAAAGCGAAACTATTACATTGAGACCAACTACCAGCAATATGTCCACGCCCACCACGAAGAGGACCTGGCGCAGACCAAAGCCATTTTGCAGGAAGACTACCCTGCCTATCTTCCGGCATACGAAAAAACAATGGCAGAAACCCAGGGGCACCGGTTTAATATGTTCGTAATGCGGCAGGACCTGTTTCAGCAGTACTGCGGTTGGCTGTTTGACATTCTGTTCAAGTTAGAAAAGCGCCTGGATATCTCCGGCTACTCCCCCTATGACGCCCGGGTCTTTGGCTTTGTGGCAGAACGGCTTTTGGACGTCTGGCTGGAAACCAATCAAATCCTGTATGTTGAAGCACCCGTTTGCAATATGGAAAATCAGCACTGGGGAAAGAAAATTGCCGGTTTTTTGAAACGAAAATATTTAAAAAAGAAAGAGTGATACTTTGGGACTTTCCACAGTAGATGCTTTTAAGCACATTCAGGCAGAAGGATGCGTTGTACTGGACGACAGGCAGCTAAAAAAGCTGCAAAGAGTCCTGCTGGGAATTTTTTTAGACATCATTTCTGTCTGCCAAAAGCATAATATCCGCTATTATTTAAGCGGCGGAACTGCCTTGGGTGCGGTGCGGCATCAGGGCTTCATCCCCTGGGATGATGATATCGATATCAATATGCCCCGTCGGGACTATCTTCGGTTTGCAAAAATCTTTGCCGAGGAAATGGGTGACAAATACTGGGTACATACCCCGGATTTTACAGAAGACTATAACCTTTTGTTAGGCCGTGTCCGCAAAAAAGGCACCTGCGTCAAGACAAAAGAGGATTTTTCCAACGATGAGTGCGGTGCGTTTGTAGATATTTTCATCATCGAAAACACCTACACCAACCCCCTTGCCCGCGGTTTCCACGGTTTTCTTTGCTTAGCCACCGGCCTTTTACAGTCCTGCCGGAAATTCTATCAGGACCGGAAAGAGCTGCTGAAGTTAGTCAGCAACCGGAAAAACCGTGCGGTATTTATGACAAAAATCGCCATTGGCTTTTGTGTTTCTTTCTTTTCCGTCAGCACCTGGACCAAAATAACCAACCGGTGCAATGCCATGTGCAAAAACACTACCACCGACTATGTAACTATCCCCTCAGGACGGAAGCATTTCTTTGGGGAAGTCCAGCCCCGTGAGGACTTTTTGGAAAGTGTGGAGCTGCCCTTCGAGGGCACGCCGGCAAAGGTTTGCAAAAATTATGACCGCTACCTGACTGCTCTGTACGGCGATTATATGACCCCGCCCACAGACCACAAAGAAAGTCACGTATTTTTGGCGCCCTTTGACATAGAGGGGCAAGCCGCAGCAAGCAAAGAAGGAGAGAATGACTATGCGTTTCTTCAATAAACTGGGCCGTTATTTGGTCGCCGGCTCACTGCTGGAAAACATTTCCAAAGGTTTTATCAAGCTCAGAAGGAGAATTGACTATCTCGTTGGCATTTTGATACGGAAGATCCTTTTCAGCAAAAATAAGGTAGAAAACAACCGTGTGTTTATTATGACCTTTGACTTTCAGTACAGCTGTAACCCCGCCGCCATTGCCCAGGAACTTGTTGACAGGGAGCTTCCTGTGGAAATTTACTGGGCGGTCAAAAAAGGTACCAAGCGGGATTTATTTCCTCCGGAAATCAATTTGATTCCTTACAGAAGCTACACCATGTATCTGATGCAGGCAACTTCCAGAATTTGGATTGACAACGCATTTAACTGCATTTGGGACAATATGCCCAAGAAAAAAACCCAGTATTATTTTAATACCTGGCACGGCAGCCTGGGCATTAAGCGGCTGACCAGCAACGCTAACCGTCTGTGGCTGCATCGGGCAAAGCGGGCGAACAAGCGCACCGACTTTATGATTTCCAACAGCACCTTTGAAAACGATGTGTACAAGGATGCTTTCTGGCCGGACGTGCCCAGCCTGCTGTACGGACACCCCAGAAACGATATGCTGTTCCGTCCGGAAGAATTTGGCGCCCACCGCCAGGAGGTTTGCGAGTTTTTCGAAATCTCCCCGGAAGACCGGATTTTACTCTACGCTCCCACCTTCCGTGACGATGGTGATTTGAGTTGTTTTGATATTGACTATGCTGCACTGAAGCAGACTTTGGAGCAGCGGTTTGGCGGCAACTGGGTGATTTTTGTCCGGCTGCATTATAAAAACCGCAAGCGCGGTGAAAAATTCAACGAAGACTGGCTGAAGGATGCCGGTAAGTTCCCCGATATGCAAAAGCTGATCGCCGTAGCAGATGCCGGTATCACCGATTACTCCAGCTGGGCTTATGATTATATGCTCACCCGCCGTCCCCTGTTTTTGTACGCGCCGGATTTGGAAAAGTACAAAGATGACCGCGGTTTCTACTACCCCTTAGAGACCACGCCCTTCCCCATTTCCGAAAATAACGAACAGCTGCAGCAGTCCATTTTGGACCTGGATACTGCAAAGTATCTGGCGAATTGTGAAAGCTTCCTGCAGGAAAAAGGCTGCGTGGAAGACGGCCATGCAGCAAAGCGCGTGGTAGATAAAATCGAGAAGCTTTTGGCGCTATAACAATCCTTTTTGCATAAGCACAAAGAAGCAAATTAGCGGGAGATTATTATGGGTATCCTTTTCAAGATGAAAAAGCATTATTTCCTTTTTGAGGAACTGACCAAACGGGATTTTAAAAAGAAATACAAGCGAACTGTTTTGGGTATGGGCTGGAGTATCCTCTCCCCGTTACTGCAGTTGCTGGTTTTGTCTGTTGTGTTTGGAGAGCTGTTCGGGAAAAATACGCCCCATTTTACCACGTATCTGTTTTGTGGTGTTTTGGTGTTTAACTATTTTTCCGAATCCACCAAAAGCGGTATGAAAGCGCTTGTGGAAAATGCAAAAATTTTCGGCAAAGTTAATGTCCCGAAATATCTGTTCGTTTTCTCAAAAAATTTGGCGTCGCTGATTAATTTCGGTTTGACGCTTGTGGTATTCTTCATTTTCTGTCTGTTTGACCGCATCACCTTTTCCTGGAGCTTTTTTGCACTGCTGTTCCCCATTGTCTGTCTTGCCGTATTTAATGTGGGTATGGGTATGATATTCTCTGCGCTGAATGTGTTTTTCCAGGATATTAGCTACTTGTACGATGTGTTTATTATGCTGCTGCGGTATTTATCCGCCATTTTCTACACGGTGGACCGGTTTAGCCCCCAGTTGCAAAAGGCACTCTACGGCAACCCCATCTATTGCTATATCCTATATTTCCGCACCCTTGTGTTAGACGGCAGCATTCCGTCATTGCAGCTGCATTTGCTGTGTGCCGTTTACGCCGCAGCCGTATTCGGCATCGGCGCGCTGGTTTACAAGCTGTGCAACCGAAAATTCGTGTATTATATTTAGGAGGCTATTGATGGCAATTTTAAAAGCAAACAACGTCTCCATTCGTTATATTACCGGAGATTTTAAGGCAATCGGTCTAAAAGAATATATTGTTCGCAGGCTGAAAGGCAACTATAAAGTAACGGAATTTTGGGCAGATAAAAACATCAGCTTTGAACTGCAAAAGGGCGATATGTTAGGCATTATCGGCACCAACGGCGCCGGCAAATCCACCTTGCTCAAAGCCATTTCCGGTATTATGAAGCCCACCAAAGGCAGTATTAAGGTAAAAGGCAACATTGCCGCTTTGCTGGAGTTGGCAAGCGGCTTTGACGGTGACTTGACTGTGCGGGAAAACACCTATTTGCGTGGTGCTATGCTGGGCTATACCCGTAAGTTTATGGACGACACCTACGATTCTATCATTTCCTTTGCTGAATTGGAGGATTTTCAGGACAGACCCTTTAAGCAGCTGTCCAGCGGTATGAAATCAAGACTTGCCTTCTCCATTGCCTGCCTGGTTGAGCCGGATATTTTAATTTTGGACGAAGTCCTGTCCGTTGGCGACGGCGCTTTCCGTAAAAAAAGTGGCGACAAGATGAAGCAAATTCTCTCCGGTGGCGTGACCGGTATTCTGGTTTCCCACTCCGTATCACAAGTGCGGGAAATGTGCAATAAAATCCTGTGGCTTGACCACGGAACACAGGTCGGTTTTTCGGACAACGTGGACTTGTACTGCAACGCTTATGAGGAATTTCTCATTTCCAAAAAGCTACCGGACTCCGAAGAAAAAATTGCGGAATTGGCAGAAAAATACAAAAAGCGACTTAAAAAGCGGCAGGAAAAATTGCAAAAGAGCCAGGAGCAAGCTTTGTTGGAAGCCTTGCAGAACATTCAGCCGAAAGTTGCAAAAAAAGTGGCAACCACATTTTTAAACAGCCTGAAAACGCCTCCGAAAGGCCCCCCGGCAACAAAATAAAACACCCTCCTTCTCACCAAAGTCTGAGAGGGAGGATTTTTTATGGTAAAGTATACAAATGACGAAAAAATCTTGACTATACCGCAAGTTTTTTATATAATAGTATAACCTATTGGAAAAATTACACCCAAGAAAGGATTTTGAAATATGGCAAAGGAATTTAAGATTACCGCGCTGCGTTTGAACGAGCTGGAAAAGGAGCTCAATTATCTGAAAACCACCCGTGAACGGGAAATCGCTGCAATGATTGCAGAAGCCCGTTCCTACGGCGACTTGTCCGAAAACTCCGAGTACGATGCCGCCAAGAACGAGCAGGCAAAGCTCTACGGCCGTATCGCAGAAATCGAGGACGTGCTGTCCCACGCAGTCATCATTGAAGACGAAAACGAAGCCACCGGCCGTGTGGGTCTGGGCTGCAAGGTTTTGGTTGAGAATT
This sequence comes from Faecousia sp., assembly GCA_045644625.1. Lineage (GTDB taxonomy): Bacteria > Bacillota > Clostridia > Oscillospirales > Oscillospiraceae > Faecousia. The sequence goes on along the minus strand of JAZRHG010000032.1, from coordinate 14,519 downwards.
TGGCCACCGGCGTGCAGACCGAGTACACCATCACCGGTTCTCAGGAAGCCAACCCTATGGAGTTCAAGCTCTCCGACGATTCCCCCTTCGGCCGTGCCGTCGTGGGCAAAGCAGAGGGCGAAACATTCACCGTCATCGCACCCAACGGCTCTTATGATATGAAGGTCGTTACCGTCACCAGAGAGGGTTGATTATGGCAAAGTTTGAACCGCAGGCAGAATTGCCTGTATCCGAGCAGGCGCAAATTCGCCGGGATAAGTTAGCGGCTTTGCAGGCAGAGGGCCGTGACCCCTTCCTGCAGACCAAGTTTGATTTTAACGCCGACTCTGCCGCTATCAAGGCAGATTACGAAGGCTTCGAGGGCAAGTCCGTCCGCATTGCAGGCCGCTTGATGAGCAAGCGCGGTCAGGGCAAGGTTATGTTCTGCGACCTGCAGGACAGCACCGGCCGTATCCAGCTGTTTGTCAAGATTGACGAGCTGGGCGAAGAGGAATACGCCCGCTTTAAGAAAAATGACATTGGCGATATCGTGGGTGTGGAAGGCGAAGTCTTTAAGACCAAGACGGAAGAAATCTCCGTCCGCGCCAAAAGCATTGTCCTGCTTTCTAAGTCCCTGCTTCCCCTGCCGGAGAAGTATCACGGCCTGACCGACAAGGAAATCCGTTTCCGTCAGCGGTATGTGGACCTGATGGTCAATCCCGAGGTTAAGCGGAACTTTGTTATCCGCTCTCAGTTCATTAAGTTCATGCGTCAATATCTTGATAATATGAACTACATCGAGGTGGAGACCCCGGTGCTGAACACCATCGCCGGCGGTGCATCTGCCCGTCCCTTCATTACCCACCATAACACCTTAGACATCGATATGTTTATGCGCATCGCTACAGAGCTGCCTCTGAAGCGGCTGATTATCGGCGGTATGGACCGGGTGTATGAGATTGGCAGAATTTTCCGCAACGAGGGTATGGACCCCAAGCACAACCCCGAGTTCACCTCCGTGGAGCTGTATCAGGCTTACGCCGATTTCCACGATATGATGGATATTGCCGAGGGTATTATCTCCGGTGCTGCCAAGGAAATTTTAGGCACCTACAACGTGCAGTGGATGGGCGAAGAAATCGACCTGACCCCCGGCTGGCGCCGTATGACGATGGTGGATGCCGTTAAGGAGTATGTGGGTATCGACTTCGGTGCTATCACTGACGATGCTGAGGCGGTGGCTGCTGCCAAAGCCAAGGGTGTGGAGCTTGCCGATGCCGCAGAAAAAACCTGGGGCAATGCCCTGTATGCCTGCTTCGACCAGAGAGTAGAAGAGCACTTAATCCAGCCCACCTTCATCACAATGTACCCCGTGGAGGTCTCCCCCCTGACCAAGCGCAGTCCGGAAGACCCCCGCTTGACCGAACGTTTCGAGCTGTTCATCTGCCACAGCGAGCTTGCCAACGCCTACTCCGAGCTGAATGACCCCATCGACCAGAGAGCGCGGTTTATGAAGCAGGTGGAGCAGAGAGAGCGCGGTGACGATGAGACCGAAATGCTGGATGAGGATTTCCTCAATGCTATGGAATACGGTATGCCCCCCACAGGCGGTATGGGTATCGGCATTGACCGCTGCGTGATGCTGCTGACAAACAATGACACCATCCGCGAAGTCATCCTCTTCCCCACAATGAAGCCTTTGGATTGACAATAACTTATAAAGGTTAGAGCCCCTGCTGAAATTCAGCAGGGGCTCATTTTCATTTGTCTTATTTGTTTCTTTCGCCATCAACGTTCATTCCCGTTTTGCTTTCTCTATGCCCGTTATAACACTTCATCTCTCATTTATCAACCAAAATGATTGATGAAATGCGCGATGAAAAAGTATTATTGAATTTCCTGTTCTAATGCGTCAAACTCCGGTGTGCTGAAAAATTCACCTAAAGTAATTTCAAAAGCATCACAAAGCTTTTTGATTGTGACGCTACCGGGATTCTGACTCTCACCATTTAAGATACTTTTAATGGTAGACTGTGGAACTGCAGCTAAATTGCTTAAGCCATTCGGAGTAATGCCACGCTGTTTACACAATTGGCGGATACGATATGCAATTACTTCTCTCGTTTTCACACGTACCGCCTCCTCTTGTTGATTTATCACTAATATGATAGCCGAAATAAAAGATATATATTAGTGAATATTCACTAACTACGAAAAATATGCTATACTGGTGATATATCACTAAGGAGGGCAAGAAAATGGCGGCTTGTACTTTTTTCGGACATCGGGACTGTTACGGTTTGGATATGGCGGTGCTGAAATGTGCGATAGAGAGATTGATTGGGCAGGGCGTGGACACGTTTTATGTGGGACATCAGGGACAGTTTGACAGTATGGCGCTGCACTGCTTACGGGCGCTGAAAGCGGATTATCCCCACATTTGTTTTTCTGTGGTGCTGGCCTATATGCCAACACACAAGCCGGAGTATGACCCGTATGCCGACTGCAGCATATAAGCAGAGGGGAGCCGAACCCCGTCAGGTTTTTGCAGGCGGCTTACCGCCAATACTTCGCAAAATTCCTTGACAATACCAACCGGTATTCCCTTCGAAATTTTACTTGTCTTGACAGCAAGCTGCTCTGCAAAAACTGCGTAGCACCCCTCAGCCTGGAATTTTTAGGGCTTTTGGGTGCAGAAGACGCAGGCTTGCTGACGCAAGGCAAGGATGATAAATCCAAAAGAACAAAAAAGAACGGTTGAGGGGCTGGCGTGGTTCGACTCCCCTCTGCTTATCCGGAGGGACTGGAAAAGACGCCGCCAAAATTTGCCATTGAAGCAAGAAATAAATGGATGCTCCGCAAGGCAGACTACTGCCTGTGTTACATCCAGCATCCTTGGGGCGGCGCGTATAAATTTGCGCGGACAGCAAAATACGGCAATTTGGAGGTGGAAAATTTGGGAATTTTCAAAATTTACCAAAATATGCAAATTTCAAGAAAATATCGGTCGACAGGATATTGCAAAATTTGCTAAAGGTGGTATAATATAGTTGATGCGCATTTTTGGGGGCATCCACATATTGTACATTCAGGGGGCATAGGTTAACTTGTTCCCTATTGTAATATCATAAAACCTAAGGAGTAGTTGATGATGAATGCTTATGTTGAACGCGTGATTAACTATGTGAAAGAAAAGCACAGCAATGAGCCTGAATTTGTTCAGACTGTGGAAGAGGTTTTCTCCTCCATCTCCCCTATGATTGACAAGCACCCCGAATACGAAAAGGCTGATATCCTGACCCGTATGGTGGAGCCTGAGCGTATGTTTACCTTCCGCGTGGTTTGGACCGACGATGCCGGTCAGACCCACACCAACATCGGTTACCGCTGCCAGTTCAACGGCGCTATCGGCCCCTACAAGGGTGGCCTGCGTTTCCAGAAGAACGTCTGCCCCAGCATTATCAAGTTCTTAGGCTTTGAGCACACCTTTAAGAACAGCTTGACCGGTCTGCCTATGGGCGGCGCCAAGGGCGGCTCCGACTTCGACCCCGCTGGCAAGTCCGACGCCGAAGTTATGCGTTTCTGCCAGGCTTATATGACTGCTCTTTACCGCTACATCGGACCCGATATCGACGTTCCCGCCGGTGATATGGGCGTTGGCGGCCGCGAAATCGGCTACCTGTTCGGTCAGTACCGCCGCCTGAAGGGCGTGTGGGAGAACGGCGTTCTCACCGGCAAGGGCTTTAGCTACGGCGGCTCTCTGATTCGTCCCGAGGCTACCGGCTACGGTGCTGTCTACTACCTGCAGGAAGTGCTCAAGCACGAGAACGACACCATCGAGGGCAAGCGCATTGCCATTTCCGGCTACGGCAACGTGGGCTGGGGCATTATGAAGAAGGCTGCCGAGCTGGGCGCAAAGGTCACCTACTTTGCAGGTCCCGACGGCTACATCCACGATCCCGATGGCGTCACCGGTGAGAAACTGGACTATATCCTGCAGATGCGCGCAAAGGATCCTATGCACTGCCAGCCCTATGCTGAAAAGTACGGCGTAGAGTTTGTGCCCGGTGAGAAGTGCTGGGGCGTTAAGGATGTAGATGTCTATATGCCCGCCGCGACCCAGAACGACGTGCGTATGGAGTCTGCTGAGAAGATTGCCGCTTCCGGTGTGAAGTACTACATCGAAGTTGCCAATATGCCCACCACCAACGATGCACTGGAATATCTGCGTAAGCAGTCCCATATGATCGTTGCTCCCTCCAAGGCTGTTAACGCCGGCGGTGTTGCGGTTTCCGGTTTGGAAATGAGCCAGAACTCCGAGCGTCTTGTCTGGACTGCTGAAGAGGTTGACGAGAAGCTCAAGGGCATTATGAAGGTCATTCACGCAATGAGCGTGGAGGCTGCCGAGGAGTACGGCCTGGGTTACGACCTGGTTGCCGGCGCAAACTTAGCTGGTTTCAAGAAGGTTGCAACTGCTATGATGGAGCAGGGCATTTTCTAAGCTACATATCCCAAAAAGAGGCATTCTGTGAATGCCTCTTTTTTTGTTGACAGCGGTGGCAAAAACATCTATAATGCAACCATAGGGTTGCAAAAATAAAATTGCCCGGCAAAGGAGGTTAATTGGTATGAATTTCACACACAAAATCTTCTTTGGGGCTTATCGGTCTTAGAATTTTTCTGTTTCAAAATTGTACCTTTACAAAAAAATATTGAAATGGAGAAATGATTATGAAAATTGAAAGAATTTCCGACTTAGAGCGCAAGTATGCTTTGGAGTCTCTGGAGGGTCAGTTCGCCTCCGCCAACAACTATAAGTTCGTTGTCCGTATGGAAAAGGCTTTTGCTGAGAAAATGGGCACTAACCACGCCGTCGGCTTTGTCAACGGCACCGCTACATTGCACACCGCTTTGGAAGCTGCCGGTGTGGGCTTTGGTGACGAGGTTATCGTACCGCCTCTGACTATGTCCTCCACCTGCCTGTCTGTTCTGCAGGCAAACGCAATTCCCGTGTTTGCCGATGTGGACGAGAAGACCTTCCTCATTGACCCTGCGGATATCGAAAGAAAGATTACCGAGCGCACCAAGGCAATCATCCCCGTTGCCCTCTACGGCTTGATGCCCGATATGGACGCCATTATGGCCATCGCCAAGAAGTATAACCTCACTGTCATCGAGGACGATGCCCAGTGCTTCTTAGGTACATACAAGGGTCAGCTGTCCGGCACCATCGGCGATATGGCAAGCTTCTCCTTCCAGGCAAGTAAGCACATCACCTCCGGCGAGGGCGGTGTGGTCACCACCAACGACGACGAACTGGCACTGAAGCTGCGCCGCTACTCCGGTCTGGGCTACGGCAGCATCAGCATGAAGAAGGCACGTATCACCAAGGACGATATCCAGGATCCCAACTACTCCCGCCACGTATGCTTAGGCTGGAACTACCGTATGTCCGACGTAGCCGGCGCGGTTGCCTTGGCACAGGTAGAGCGTCTGGATGAGCTGGTAGAAATGCGTAAGTACTGCGGCAAGGTCTTTGAAGAGGCGGTTGCCGGCTGTGACTGGTTGGTTCCCCAGTACATCCCCGAAGAGTGCGAGCACGCTTACTGGGCATTTGTTGCCCGCCTGAAGCGCACCGACATCACTTGGTATGACTTCCGCAAGAAGTTTATGGAGCTGGGCGGCGACGGTGTTTACGCAGCCTGGAAGATCAACTACTTAGAGCCCGCTTTCCAGGAAATGAACTTCGTGGGCAGAGAAAAGCTTATCAAGATGGTTGGCGACTACAGCTACGAAAAGGGCATCTGCCCGGTGGCAGAAATGCTGCAACCCCAGCTGCTGCAGTTCAAGACCAACTATTTCGACACCGATTTGGTAGACGCACAGGCAGAAATCCTGAAGAAGACCATCGCTTTCTTCAACAAGTAAATCATAGAAGGTCGGGTAAAAATTACCCGACCTTTTTTGTTGACATCATCGGGTCTGTGCTTTATACTGAAAGTAGAAATTTTATAGAAAAATGAGGTTTCAGCCCCATGAAAAATTCCTTTCGCAAATTAGACTTTGATGCGGTTATGGCAAAGCCCAGACCCAAGCACAAAAAGCCTATTAAGCCCAATATGTTTTGGCGGACACTGATCCGGATTTTGAGTGTGTTTTCCCTTGCAGGTTCCGGCTTCACTTACGAGACCGAGGGGCTTGAAAAAATCGGCAAAGAGCCTTGCCTCATCCTAATGAACCACTCCTGCTTTCTGGATATGCCCATGGCATACCAAATTCTCTATCCCCGTCCTTTGAGCATCGTCTGCTCGGAAGATGCATTTATGGGAATGGGCGGCTTTATGAGCTGGCTGATGTACACCATCGGCTGTATCCCCACCCAAAAATTCGTCACGGATGTATCCTTAATCAAGGATATGACCTACTGCTTACGGGAAAAGAAAAGCAGCATTCTGATGTATCCGGAGGCAAGCTATTCCTTTGACGGACGGGCAACTGCCCTGCCCCGCAAAATGGGCGTGCTGCTGAAAAAATTAGATGTCCCGGTGATGATGATTGAAACCTTTGGCGCGTTCAACCGCAACCCCCTTTACAATGAATTGCAGGTGCGCAAGGGTGTGAAGGTTTCTGCAAAGGCCTACTGCCTTTATACCCGCCAGCAGGTGCGGGAAATGAGCGTGCAGGAGCTGTCCGACGGCTTGGACGTGGCGTTCTCCTTTGACCACTGGCGCTATCAGCGGGAAAACGGCCTTGAAATTCGCGAGGATTTCCGCGCTGACGGATTAAGCCGCATTCTCTACCGCTGCCCCCACTGCAACACCGAGGGAAAAATGGAAGGTAAGGGCACTACCCTCACCTGCCACAACTGCCAAAAGGTCTACGAGCTGATGCCCAACGGCAATCTGCAGGCAACAGACGGAGAAAACGCCTTTACCACCGTGCCCCAGTGGAACGACTGGCAGCGGCAGCAGCTGCGTCAGGACATTTTGGACGGCACGTATAAGCTGGACATTGATGTGGATATTGTGATGATGGTGGACCACAAGAGTCTTTACCACGTTGGCCAGGGTCATTTAATCCACGACCTCACCGGCTTCCACCTGACAGGCTGCGACGGCAGGCTGCACTACCACCAAAAGCCCACCACCTGCTATGGCTTGTATGCGGACTACTATTGGTACGAAATCGGCGATATGATTGGCATCGGCACCAACGATACCCGCTACCACTGCTTCCCCAAGAGTGGTGATGTGGTGGCAAAAACCCGTATGGCAACGGAAGAAATGTATAAGCTATACAAGAGCCGGCAGCTGAAAATGCCGGAGGAAATCACCGTATAAAGGAGTGTACAATATGAAAGCAAAGGTTTATTTCTGCAAGGAAATCACCCCGGAAAATGTGGTGAAAATGTATGAAGTGCTGGGTAAAGCGCTCCCCGGCAAGGTGGCTGTAAAGGTTCACTCCGGTGAAAAGGGCAATCAGAACTTCCTGCGTCCGGAATTTTGGAGGGCTATGGTGGAGAAAGTGCAGGGCACTATCGTGGAGTGCAACACCGCCTATGACGGCGCACGAAACCTGACACCCCGCCACATAGAGCTGATGAAATACCACGGCTGGTCTGAGCTGTTTGATGTGGACATTATGGACTATGAAGGTCCGGATTTGGAAATCCCCATTCCGGATGGCGTTGGCATCAAGCGGAATTTAGTGGGTAAGAACATTACAAATTACGATTCCATGCTGGTGCTTTCCCACTTCAAGGGTCACCCCTTGGGCGGCTTTGGCGGCGCACTGAAGCAGCTGGCAATCGGCTGTGCCTCCAGCGCGGGCAAAACCGTGATCCACACCGGTGACTTCACCGATGACTGGAGAATTATGATGCAAAACCGCGCCCCCCAGGACCAGTTTTTAGCGGGTATGGCAGATGCTGCCGGCACGGTGATTGACCTATTCAAGGGTAACCTTGCCTATGTCAGTGTGATGGCAAACATTTCTGTGGACTGCGACTGCAACGGCGGTGCAAAGCCCCCCTGTATGCAGGATATCGGCATCTTGTCCTCGTTAGACCCCATTGCCTTGGACCAGGCCTGTTTGGATTTGGTTTATAGCTCCAATGACCCCGGTCGGGACGAGCTGGTGGAACGGATTGAGTCAAGGCACGGCATTCATACCGTGGAGGTAGCTGCCCAGCACGGCTACGGCACAAGAGAATACGAACTGATTGAATTATAATAGAAATCCCCCTCGTTTGAGGGGGATTTTTTATGCAACAGGCTGCTGTTTCTTTGCTTTTTTATCTTTTAAATACCAGGGCAGGTAAGCCAAACCTTGCATCAGCAGAATAACGGAAGCCATTACGCAAATTCTAAGTGCAAAGTTGGGAGGCAGAATATCCAGCACCGAGGGGGTTGCCTCCGGCTCTGCCATAAACAGATAGTTGGCGCCCGGCCCCAACATCACATTGGCATAGTAGGCAATCACCGCCAGCACTGCCAGCCAAAATATTGCCCGCACCCAACCTTTCAGACTGGGACGCATCTTATGCACAAAAATCATATAGAACAGGGAAACATACACCATTGTGTGCTGGGTCCAAAACTGGTAGTAACGGAAGCGGGTGGGACCGGTGAAGCTAATCACCGTGGGGGTAATCAGGGCAAACACCGAGCCGGATAAAAGCCAGAAATAGGAAACATCAAACAGCCACTGGTTTTTGGAAAACATTAGGTAGCTGCAGAATATAGATGCCCAACCGCAAACCGTAATGGGCAAATGGTCAATGGGATTGGGGCCTAACTCCGGCATACCAATCAAGCGCCAATAATAAGACATTTCAGAGATAATGAGAATAAATGCCAGCGCCATACGAATTCTTTGTTCGTGTTTATAATCCCGAATTTGGTTTTGGAATTTCCAAGTTGCCCAGATAATCAGAAACAGGAATACAATTGGCAGAAAATGGGGAAGCGTAAAGTTACGAAATTCGATTTCTGCGCCCTGTCCAAAGAAATAGCGAAAAAATTCTTTCACGCCATCACATCCTTTTTTGTTGTTTTATGTCATTATAGCACAGTTTTTGGTGCTTGTCACCCTTTTTTCTCCACTGGACGATTCCCCTTTTTGGTGGTATAATAATTTTGATATTTGTTCTTTGGAGGAAATCTCTATGCATTATGACGTTTTAATTATCGGTGCAGGCCCTGGCGGTATTTTTACTGCCTATGAACTGGTGAAGCAAAATCCTACTCTGAAGGTGGGCGTGCTGGAAGCCGGTCACGAGCTGCACAAACGGAACTGCCCCATTGACGGTGAGAAAATCAAGAGCTGCATCAATTGCAAAAGCTGCTCCATTATGAGCGGTTTTGGCGGCGCAGGCGCATTTTCCGACGGTAAATATAACATCACCAACGATTTTGGCGGCACCCTGTATAGCTACATCGGCAAAGCAAAGGCACTGGAGCTGATGCGGTATGTAGATGAAATCAACATAGCTTACGGCGGTGAGGGCACCAAGCTCTACTCTACCGCCGGCACCAAATTCAAGAAGCAATGCATTCAGAATAATCTGCACCTGTTAGACGCCTCTGTCCGCCATTTGGGCACGGATATCAATTATGTGGTGCTGGAAAACTTATATAACTACCTGAAAGACAAGGTAACCTTCTACTTTGACACCCCGGTGGAGGCTGTGGAAGTTACAGAGAGCGGCTATCAGGTACGCTGCAAGGCAGGCGAATTCACCTGCAAAAAGTGCGTTATCTCCGTAGGTCGCAGCGGCAGTAAGTGGATGGAGCGTGTGTGCAAAGAGTTGGACATCCCCACCCGCAGCAACCGGGTGGACATCGGTGTGCGTGTAGAATTGCCTGCCCAGGTATTCTCTCACTTAACCGACGAGCTTTACGAAAGCAAAATCGTTTATCGCACAGAAAAGTACGGGGATTTGGTGCGTACCTTCTGTATGAATCCCAAAGGCGCGGTGGTTAATGAAAACACCAACGGCATCATCACTGTCAACGGTCACTCCTACGAAGACCCTGCCAAGCAGACGGAGAACACCAACTTTGCTCTGCTGGTTTCCAAGCATTTTTCCGAGCCGTTCAAAGATTCCAACGGCTACGGTGAGTCCATTGCCCGGCTTAGCAATATGCTGGGCGGCGGTGTGATTGTGCAGCGGTTTGGCGACTTAATCCGTGGTCGCCGCTCCAACCACGACCGGATGCGGGACTCTTTCTTAGTGCCTACCTTAAATGCCACCCCCGGTGATTTGTCCTTGGTGCTGCCCAAGCGGATTTTGGACGGCATTATTGAGATGATTTATGCGCTGGATAAGGTTGCCCCCGGCACTGCCAATGACGATACAATGCTCTATGGCGTGGAAGTGAAGTTCTACAATATGGAGGTGGAGGTTGACGAACACCTGATGAGCAAGTATGAGGGGCTTTATATCATCGGTGACGGCAGCGGCATCACCCATTCTTTGTCCCACGCCTCTGCCAGCGGTGTGTTTGTGGCAAGGGAAATCACCGGTTAATCGAAAGGAACGAAAGGCAAAATGCAATATTTTATCGCATTTTTGGAGGGAATTATCACCTTTATTTCCCCCTGCTTGCTGCCGATGCTGCCCATATATATCTCTTATTTTGCAGGGGGCGGGCAGCGCAGCACCGGTAAAACCCTGACGGGCGCTTTGGGGTTTGTTGCCGGCTTTACGGCAGTATTTATCCTTTTAGGTGCGCTGGCAGGCACAGTGGGCAGCTTTTTGAAGCAGTATCAAGTGGCGGTGAACATCGTCTCCGGTTTGATTGTGATTTTCTTTGGACTGAATTTCCTCGGTGTGCTGAAGCTCAATCTATTTCGCGGCAGTCAGATTTCTGTCAGCACCGCAAATATGGGCTTTTTCTCCGCCTTTTTGTTTGGCGTGGTCTTTTCTGTGGGCTGGACGCCCTGTGTAGGCGCATTTTTAGGTTCTGCGCTGATGCTTGCCTCCCAGCAGGGACACGCGGCCGAAGGCATCCTGATGCTGACGATGTATTCGCTGGGCTTGGGTATTCCCTTTGTGCTCAGCGCCGTGCTGATTGACTATTTAAAATCCGCCTTTGATTGGATTAAGAAACATTACAAAATGATCAACGCAGTTAGCGGAAGTCTCTTGATTGTCATCGGCATTTTGATGGCAACCGGCTTGCTGGGCAGATTTCTTGCGCTGCTGGGCTAAGGAGTCACTATGAATAAGAAGCTATTATTACTCATCCTGATTTTGGTGTTTGCCTTGTTGCTTGGCGGTGCTTCTGTGTTGTATTCCCAGTTGGGAGAAAACCTTGCGCCGGAGCAGCTTTCCACAAATCCGCCGGCAAGCCTTTCCCAAACCGAGGGCGCAACTGCCGCGCCAAATCCTGTGCCGGATTTTACGGTGTATGATTTGGAGGGAAATGCAGTTAAATTGTCGGACTACTTCGGTAAGCCCATTGTGTTGAATTTCTGGGCGAGCTGGTGCGGTCCTTGTCGGTCGGAAATGCCCCACTTTGAAGAAAAATATTTGGCACTGAAAGACGATATCACCTTTTTAATGGTGAATGTGACCGACAATTCCCGGGAAACTGTGGAAGTGGCGTCCAATTTTATCGCAGAAAGCGGCTACACCTTCCCTGTGCTTTATGACACCGCATCCAACGCCGCCATTGCCTATGGTGTCACCTCCCTACCCACCACCTATTTTATTGATGCGGCAGGCAACGGCGTTGCCCAGGCGGTAGGCGCCATCGATGCGGATACCTTGCAGAGGGGCATTGATATGATAAAGTAACAAAAGCAGACCTGTGAAGTATGACAGGTCTGTTTTTTTGCCATACTACATACGAGGTGTTTTTTATGTGTACGGCAGTTTCCTGGGGTGTGTATTTTGGCAGAAATTTGGATTTGGAGCGGGGCTACGGAGAAAAAGTTGTGATTACACCCCGGAATTTTGTGTTTCAAAAGGGCTTTCCCAAGCCGCTAAAAAGCCACTATGCCTTAATCGGTATGGCGGCGGTGATGGATAACTACCCTTTGTATTTTGAAGCCACCAACGAAAAGGGCTTAAGTATGGCGGGGCTGAATTTCCCCGAAAATGCGGTGTATTTTGATGCAGACCCCAAAAAGGACAACATACCGCCCTATGCCCTGATTCCCTGGGTTTTGGGGCAGTGTGCCAATTTGGAGGAAGTACGGCAGCTTTTAAAAAAGCTTAATTTGACAAATGAGAATTTCAGCGAAACATTGCCCCTGTCTCCCCTGCACTTTTTAATCAGCGACCAAACCGGCTGCCTGGTGGTGGAAAGTGTGGGTGAGGGATTAAAACTCTATGACAACCCCTTTGGGGTGCTGACCAACAATCCCCCCTTCCCCTATCACCGTTTGCACTTAAATGATTTTATGGCTTTGCACGCAGGCGCTGCGGATAACCGCTTTGATGAAAAACTCCCCTTACACAACTATAGCTTAGGAATGGGTGCGCTGGGGCTGCCGGGGGATTTTTCCAGCGCTTCCCGCTTTATAAGAGCCTTTTTTGTGAAAGAAAATTCCGCCCCGGGGGAAAGCGAAACAGAAAAGGTTACCCACTTTTTTCACATTTTGCAGTCTGTTGCCATGCCCAAGGGTTGCGTGTGGACCAAAAACGGCTATGAATACACCCGCTACACCAGCTGCTGCAATGCTGAACGCGGCATTTACTACTATACCACCTACGAAAACCTGCAGCCTACCGCAGTCTATCTACACGGTGTGGCTTTGGACACACCCCAGCTCTATGCTTATGACGTAACACTTGCCGGCGGGGCGTAGGGGACGATTGATGTACATCGTCCCGCGGGCGGATGTGGGCATCCGCCCCTACGAGTTGCAATCCGCGGGTGCTTATGGTATAATACCGCTAAGCAAGAGATTGCCACGCCCCGTTGGGGCTCGCAATGACAAGGGAAACGAGGCGTTTTTATGAAGACAGTACTTTTTGTATGTCACGGGAATATTTGCAGAAGTCCCATGGCGGAGTTTGTGATGAAGGATATGGTAAAAAAAGCAGGGCTGGAAGGCTGGAAAATTGCCTCCTGCGCCGTCAGCCGGGAGGAATTGGGAAACCCTGTGTATCCCCCTGCCCGCCGGGAGCTAAATAGCCACGGCATCGGCTGTGACGGTCATCGTGCCCGCCAGATTACCCAGGCGGATGTGGACGGCTATGACCATATTTACTATATGGACAGCTCCAATGCCCGCTACCTGGAGCGTCTCTTCCCGGGGGAGACCAAATTTCAGTCCTTCCTTCCCCGCAATGTGGCAGACCCCTGGTACACCGGTGATTTTACCCAGACCTGGGCGGACATTGTGGAGGGCTGCACCCGGATTTTGGAGGAGCTTGGGTAATGGACAGAGAAAAATTAGAGCAGCAGCTGTCGGAATTGCCCCTGTACATATATTTTGACATTGACCCCAAGGGCTTGGAATTTACCCAGCGGGTGCGCTGGATTTGCGAAAATGAATGCCCTATGTACGGCAAAAGCTGGGCGTGCCCGCCCGGTGTGGGCGAAGTGGATGCTTGCAAGGCAAAATGCCTTGCCTATGACAAGTGCCTGATGCTTGGCACCATCACCGAGGTTTCGGATATTGCAAATATCCACGAAGCCTTAGAAACCCGCCACGGTCACGAGGCCATCACCAACGCGGTGCGGGAATTTTTCCGGGAGCAAGGTGTTGAGCCATACATTCTGTCAACGGAGGCCTGCGCCCATTGTGAGCGGTGTGCGGTGCTGGACGGGGAACCCTGCCGGTATCCGGAGCGGATGCACCCCTGCTTGGAAAGCCACGGCATCAACATTATCCCCACACTGGAAGAACACGGACTGGAATTTATCTACGGGGAAAACATCGTCACCTGGTATTCCCTGTTCTTTTACAATGACTAAAATTACAACCCGTCGGAAATTTCCGACGGGTTGTTTTTTGATTATTCAACGATGAGTGTGCCGAAGTCTTGGGGTGCGTGGAAATCCAGTTTTGTAACCGGATGCCAGCTTGCCCAGTGAGGCGTTGCCGTATGGTCGCCGCACTTATAGAAGTTGGCGCGCATCTTATGACCGCTTTCAAACTTAGCGGGAACGCCATAGAGCTTTTCCAGGGTGCTCTCCCGGAGGAGGCTTTTTACCTGCCAGAAGGCGCGTCCACCCTCTTCGCCCTTGGTGACGGTCACCTCCGGATGGGGAATGCCCATATCAATGAGGAAGCCTCTTGCATAGCGGTCTGTTCCAAAGGAGCAGAAGGCTGCGCCGTTGGCGTTCATCTCCAGATTGATATAGCCCTTGTGAAGCTCGGGGAAGCAATCAATGAAGATTTCCATACAGCTATCGGTGTAGACCCAGCCGTTGGGGTTGTAGTAAATGGCGCGGGGATTTTCTTCATAGCAACGCATGGTCACCCAAAGGCCCTCGCCGGCAATATAAACTAAGCTACCTTCCGTATCCGGCGCTTTTGCGCCCTCGGGGCGGTGTACAGAAATGGTAAATTTCTCGCCC
>JAZRHG010000031.1:0-5482 GCA_045644625.1 Faecousia sp. | reverse complement strand
GCTCCGCAAATGATTTAATAACCTCCGCCCCCCGTCATTCCGACCAAGCACAGCGCGTGGAGGAATCTTCGCACCATCATAATGCGTAGATCCCTCGACTTCGCTCGGGATGACATAGGCGGTGTCGCCTTTGGCGACTATTTTAATTCGTCCGCTTTGCGGACACATCAATTGTCAATTGTCCATTGTCAATTGTCCATTTATAAAATTGTTCTTGACAAGTACTCGTATCAGTACTACAATAGACCTATAAAGTACCCTTGCAAGTACATCGCACCCTTATTATAGTACTTGCTCAAGTACTTGTCAAGGGGCTAAACAGACAGAAAGTCGTATTTGTGTACTTGCACAAGTACGGAGGTAGAAATATGGACACTTTGTACAAAACCATCGAAAAACTGTGCGACGCCCGCGGCATCCGCCCCGGCAGACTTTGCGACGAGGTAGGCTTAAGCCGCGGACTGATGACGGACCTGAAAATGGGCCGCAAGAAAAGCGTATCCGCCCAAACGGCGCAAAAAATCGCCACCTATTTTCAGGTGACGGTGGCGCAGCTGCTGGGTCAGGAGGAAATCCTGCCGGATATTTTGGACGAGGTGGACATGGCATTTTACGGAGAATTTAAGGAACTGACGGAGGAGCAGAAGGAAACCGTACGGGATATGGTCCGGCTCATGCGTCAACGGCAGAAGAAGGAATGACAGGTGTTTGAATTATCGGAATTTTATAGCTATTGCCGGCAAAATCAGGTAGACATCATCCCCTACGCCGGCATTCCCGCCCCCGGCGCAACGCTCCGTGACGGCGAGCATTACGCGGTGTTCTTGGACTTTACAAAAATCCGCACCACCCGGCTGTTCCGGGGTGTGTGCGCCCACGAGCTGAGCCATTTGGCAACCGGCGCGCTGCACCGCCCGGCAAGCCCCTACGACTTGGCAGAGCGCAGCGAATACCGCGCCAACCGGCACTATGCCCAGCAGTACCTGCCGGTGAAGGCGCTGAAAAAGGCCTTCCGCTTAGGCTTCACCCAGCTGTGGGAGCTATCGGAGTACTTCGACCTGCCGGAGCAGGACATCGAAAAAGCCCTCAATTACTGGACGCAATCCCGAGGTGTTAACTTTAATTTAATTGACAATTGACAGTTGTCAGTTGACAATTGTTGTGTCCGCAAAGCGGACGGATTAAAATAGTCGCCAAAGGCGACACCTTAATTGTCCATTGTCAATTGTCCATTGTCAATTTCAAAAGGAGTACTTATGACAAACAAATCTATCTTAGAAAAGGCAAATTCTCGCCTAAAGTCTGCCACTTATTCCCCAAAAAAGCTCATTGCCATTCACGCAGGCGTTGCCGCGCTGGTAACATTCCTGGGCAGCCTTGTCTCTTACATAGCCACCCATTCTATGGACGCGGCGGCAGGCCTTGCAGGTCTGGACACCCGCACTGCCCTGTCCTTTTTCCGCTCGCTTTTGCTGATGGCAACTGCCGTGGCGCTGCCCTTTTGGGACTTGGGCTACGGCCGGGCTGCCGTGCTTTACGCCAAAGGACAAACCCCCACGCCCCCGGATTTGCTCTGCGGCTTCCGCCGTATTTCCCCCGCTTTGCGGATGATGCTGCTGCGGCTGATGGTGGTAGGCGCCGTTGGATTTTTGTCGGTGCAGGCAGCCACACTGCTGTTTATGCTCAGCCCCTTAAGCCACAAACTGATGGGGCAGTTAGAGAGCTTAGTCTTGGCAGGCGCCACCCTCACCGAGGAGGTGGCAGCGGATCTTATGCCCCAAATGGTGCCGGTGTACATCCTCTGGGCAGTGGTTGCGCTGTGTTTGCTCATCCCTTTGTTCTACCGGTTCCGCCTGGCAGACCTTGCCCTGATGGACCAGGCTCCGGGGGCAAGAGCGGCATTTCAAATCAGCAACGCCCGCACCCGTGGAAGACGGCTGCAGCTATTTAAATTAGACCTGCATTTCTGGTGGTACTACGGCTTAAGCCTGCTGATTGCCGCCGTCAGCTACTTAGACATCATTTTGCCTCGCTTAGGAGTCGCCCTGAGCGAAGATGTGGGCTTCTGGGTGTTCTTCCTGTTGGGCCTTTTAGGCAATTTGGCGCTGCACATTTTCTGCACCCCCAAAGTCCAAACCGCCTACGCCCATTTTTTAATTGACAATGGACAATGGTCAATGGACAATTAAAATAAGTCGGCTTTGCCGACACATCAATTGTCAACTGTCAACTGTCAACTGTCAATTGAAAAAAGCGGAGCTTTGAAAGCTCCGCTTTTTCTTATAAGTAGTCTTTTAATTCCTCGATGAAAATGTCCTTAAACAGCTCGTAGCCTGCGCCGTTGAGGTGGATATTATCCGCGAAGATATCCCTGCGGATTTTGGTGTAGTCACCGATATCCTCCGGCGACTGATAAAACATCGGCTTGTCCTGCAGGGTGATGGTGCGCACATTCTCGTGGGTGTCGGCATACACATCCAGCATTTGGTTAAACTTATCCTGCCGACGGGTTTCATTTTTGTCAGGCTGCTTGGTGTATTTGCCGTAGAGGTGGGTCTTCACCAGGAAAATCGGAATCCCCGGGAAATCCACCCGCGCCCAGTGGCACAGCTTTGCCACATTGTCCATCGTCCGTTCCGCGCTGTAGCCGTACATACCGTCGTTGGCGAAGGTCATCACCACCAGCACCTTGGGCTTATAGGGCCGCACCAGGCGGTCATAGTAGTATAAAAGTTCCTCGGAGGTGGACGTGCCGAAGCCGTGGTTCAGGCACACCTGCTCGCCGTTTTTGCCCAGTATCATCTCTTCCAGGGTCTTTGTCACATATTCTTTCTTGCTCCAGCGGGTAAAAAGACTATGACCGTAGAACAAAATCTTGCCGGTTTCCAAAGGCATCGCTTCATACCGCGCAATATCCTTTTCCAGCCAGTTCAGCTGAATGGGAATATCATACATAATTCAGCACCTCCGCAACCGCAGGTCTCAGGATTTCTGCCATAACTTCATAGCCGGCAGCGTTGAAATGAAGATCGTCCTCCTCGTAAAGCTCCTGCCGAATCTTCCGTGGCTTGCCCACATCCTCCGGTGTTTCGAAGAACACTTCCTTGTCCCAAAGCGTCAGTACATGAACATTTTCCGTGGTCTGGGCAAACAGCCGTGTCAGCTCATTGAGCCGGCGGAAAATGTGGTAGCCACCTACCCAATCTTCCCGATCACCGCCATACCAGCGGAACTCCAGCCAGGGTATCTGCTCCGTCAGCAAGATCTGAATGCCAGGGAAATCGGTCTTTGCCCAATGGCACAGCCGGGTCAGGTTGGCCATAATCTCCTCAGGACTATAGTCCCACTTCTTATAGCCAAAATCGCTGTACCCAAAGGAAATCACCAAAACCTTGGGCTTGTAGGGGCGTACCAGCCGACCGTAATAATAAAGCAAATCCTCGGCAGTCGCGCCGTTTAAGCCGTGACATACATACTCGGAGCGATCCTCCAAAATGCCATCCCAGCAGGCGAACACATCGTCACCGTAGAACAGTATCTTACCGGTCTGCACCGGCTGCTGCTCAAGGGCAACCACCTGCTCCTCCAGCCGTCTGGGGTTTGCAAGAATATCAAACATCCGCATTTCCTCCTTTTGGATTGTCTGCCCTTACCATACACCAAACCCGCAAAAAATGCAACACAAAAATTGACAATTGTCAGTTGACAGTTGACAATTGTGGTATTTGCTCCGCAAATGATTAGAAAAGAGATTTATCAAACTTTCACTGTCATTGCGAGGGCGGCAAAGCCGCCCGTGGCAATCTCCATTCTCAATTCTCAATTTTCAATTCTCAATTATAAAAGCGGAGCTTTCAAAGCTCCGCTTTTATAGTTCCGCTGTCAGTTCCGCCACCATTTCCGGCGGCAATTTCTTTTTCAAAATCTCCACTGCCTCCCCGTACACCGGAGCGCGGGTGGTCAGGTTGTGGGTGTCCGTGCCCAAAAAGTGCACATTACCCTTTTTCATCATCCGGATCATCCACCGGCGGCTGTCCGCCTGCAGCACTGCCGCAGCATTGCATTGCATTGCAATCCTTTCCGAAACAAACTGCCCCAAAAACTTGGGCAGCTGCTTTCTGCCCCGATATCGCTCAATATGGGCAAGCACCGGCTGCAGCCCCAGATAGCTTTTCAGCTTCACCAGCTCCGCGATCATCCGCTCCGTCCATTCCAAAAAGGGCATCTCCACCAAAATCAGATTGGTGTTTCCGATGGTCAGGTCTTTCAGCGCCTGACACTGTCCCATCCCGTCAAAGTACGCCACTTCCGCGCCGGGAATGACTTCCGGCAGTTCCGCCAAGCCTTCTATGGCAGCCAAGCTTTCGCTCCTTCGGCGCAAAAAGTCCTCAGGCCGGTCCTCGGTGGCATAGAAATGGGAAGACGCCACCACCTGGGTCACGCCCTGTTCCCTTAGCCTTTCCAGCATTGTCCGCGTGGTTTCTATGCTATCACTGCCGTCATCCATACCCGGCAGCAAATGGCAGTGTAAATCCAGCATTTTTGTCCTCTTATTTTCTGCTCAAATGGGCAAGCAAGCGGTCCATATCCGCAGGGGTGGTCAGCTTAAAGTTGCTCTCGTCACCCAAAATCATGCCCACTTTAAAGCCGTTGCGGAAGGCCATTTCGCAGCCGCCACGGGTGGTCTCCAACTCCTCTTGGGTTGCCTGCAAATTCAGCTGCAAATATTTCTGCAGACGGAACACCTCGGGAGACTGTCCGCAGAACAGGGTGCTGCGGTCGGCTAAGTTTTCCACTAATTTGCCGTCGGTGCTTTGATACACCGTATCCCGCACCTCCGTCACCGGCACTAAGGCATCGTAGGCAACCATTGCCTCTGCGCACCGGCTGATCAGCTCCACGCTGACCAAGGGTCTTGCCGCATCGTGGACCAGCGCCAAATCGTCTTCCGATTTGCTGCCGCAGGCCAGCAAGCCGCTTACCAGCGATTCCTGCCGTGTGGCGCCGGGGTCAGCCCGCTTGACTGGCTTTTGGATGCCATATTCCTTCACCCAGCCAAAAATCTGCGCTTCCCACTCGCTGTTGGCAACAATCACCAATTCGTCCACATCCGGGCAGGCATCAAACTGCTCCAGGGTGTAAACGATGACCGGTTTGCCCATTGCCAGCATATACTGCTTGGGCAAATTTTTGTTGCCCATACGCGAGCCAATACCGCCGGAAAGAATCACTGCATAATTCATAATCTTTTCCTCTTTCTTCGTTTTTCTTTAGTATATACCATATTTTCCTAAAAATCAAGCACACAGGTAGTACCCGCAGGCAATTGACAGTTGACAGCTGTCAGTTGACAATTATGCTATTTGCTCCGCAAATGATTTAATAACCTCCGCCCCCCGTCATTCCGACCAAGCACAGCGCGTGGAGGAATCTTCGCACCATCATAATGCGTAGATCCCTCGACTTCGCTCGGGATGACATA
>JAZRHG010000030.1:0-18309 GCA_045644625.1 Faecousia sp. | reverse complement strand
CCTGCAGGTGCTGATGTATATAGTCGAACAGCACAATTTGTAATTTTTATGGCATTACGCAAATTATATCCTAATGTCCGAACAAAAATGGGCTGCACGGTAGGTAAAGCATTGTATGTGGAGGTGCCATCACCCATATTTTCTGCCGATGCCTTAAAAAAACAAGTACAGTTGCTGGTCGATCAAGCCATTCCTTTATACCGGCGGCGTATTGCAACGGAGGATGCGATTGCCGGTTATTTGACCCAAGGACAAAATGATAAGGCAAGACTTTTATCTTTGCGGAAAAAAGAGACATTCGACGAGTATTACTATGCGGATTTTTCGGACTATTATTATGGTGAGTTAGCGCCGTCTACCGGTTACTTACAGGTTTGGGATATACTTCCGGCAGAGGGCGGGTTCTTCTTCCTGTATCCGGATGATTCGTATCCGGATGCTGTTGCCCAGTATGAGCATATGCCGCAGTTTTTATCTGTCAGTACGGAGGGAGAACGCTGGTGCGAGCTGATGGGGTGTGAAACAGTTGCTGATTTGAACGATTTGACTCGTTCCGGAAAAATTCGGGAGCTGATTCGTGTCAATGAGGCACTCCACGAAAAACGGTTTGCGCAGGTGGCAGATATGATTTGTCAGCGGGGCGCAAAAGCCATTATGCTGGCAGGTCCCAGTTCCTCCGGAAAAACCACCTCCGGAAACCGGCTGGCAACCCAGCTTCGTGTTCACGGCAAAAAACCGGTGCTGCTCAGCTTAGATGATTACTACATTGATAGAGAAAAGATTTTGCCGGGTCCGGATGGCAAATTGGATTTAGAACATATCAATACCATTGACACAGACCTGTTCCGCGCACACCTGGATGCGCTTTTATCCGGGAACGCAATTGAACGTCCTGAATTCAATTTTAAAACCGGCAAGCGGGAATATCACGGAGAAATGCTGCAGCTTGCATCTGATTCGGTGATTATTGTGGAAGGTCTGCACGCATTAAACCCAGTTTTACTGCCGAAAGATTTGGAGAATCATTTGGTTTTTCGGCTATATGTCAGTCCGTTGCTGCCGCTGAATTTGGATGACCATAACCGCATTCCCACCAGCCTGCTACGCCTGCTGCGCAGAACTGTTCGTGACTATGAGAACAGGGGAGCATCCGTGCAAAGGACAATGGAAATGTGGGATTCTGTCCGCCGGGGTGAAAAACGATGGATTTTCCCGTTCCAGGAAAAGGCAGATGTGATTTTTAACAGCTCAACCCTATATGAATTGGCAGTGCTGAAAAAACATATTTTCCCGCTCTTGGACGCGGTGCAACCGGAGGATAGCTGCTATGAGGCTGTCCGCGCACTGGTGAAAATTCTCAACTATGTGGAAATTGCGGACGTGGAAGACGAAATTCCACCTACAAGTATTCTTCGCGAGTTCATCGGCGGAAACGCATTTTATAAGTAATATAACATCAGGCGGTATCGTTTCACGATACCGCCTGCTATTTTGCGCAGTCCACCGCAAAAAGACACTTGCAATTTTGATGCTAATACCGTATAATGAATCTATTGATATCACTCGCTTTTTTGAGGAGGAACGGCTATGAAAAAATTACTAACAGTTTTCTGTGTCCTTGCCTTGGCACTTGTGTGCATCTTTGCGCTGCCCCAAGAGGCAAAGGCAGCAAGTGAAAGTGACTTGACATTTAAATTAAATTCTGACAGTAAAAGCTATACACTAACAAAATGCAGCCGTTCTGCCAGCGGTGAACTGTGGATCCCGGAAACTTACAAAGGCAAACCGGTCACAGCCATTGGCGATTCTGCCTTTTATAACTGCTCATACCTGGAGTACATTAACATCCCCATCAGGGTGAAGTCCATCGGCGATTCTGCATTTTATAATTGTATAGGACTGGAAAGCATTGGCGTCGGCATCCCCGGTATCCAAAGCATTCATGATTCTGCTTTGCAAACCATTGGCGATTCTGCGTTCTATAACTGCACCGCTTTGAAATCCGTTTCCTTTCCCAATAGTTTAAAGTCTATTGGTGATTCCGCCTTCTATGGCTGTGAGACTTTGACCTCTCTGTCTTTTCCCAGTGGCGTACAGGTCATTGGTAGCTATGCGTTTAAAAACTGTGCAAATCTAAAGACGGTTACACTACCCAGCGGTTTGCAAACACTTGGCGCTGATGTTTTTCGAGGCTGTTCAAAATTGATTTATAACTACGATAATCACGGGGATTATTTAGGCTGCTCTGGTAATGCCTATTTTCTCTTGGTCAAGCCCCACATATCAAATCTCTCAGTTTTTCAAATCCACAGCAACACCAAACATATCTATAGTTTAGCCTTCAATAACTATACCGCTCTCACCAGTATTACCATTCCAGATAGTTTGATCTCCATTGGAGCGCTTGCATTCTCCTCATGCTCCGGGCTGAAAACGATCACTATTCCGGACAGTGTGAAGCACATTGGCGATTCTGCATTCTCTTATTGTACCGGCTTGACCAGCGTGACCATTGGAGACGGTGTGCAAACGATTGGTGGTAGTGCATTTTCAAATTGCTCCAAGTTGTCGCAGGTCACCTTTGGAAGAAGTGTCACCTCTGTGGGCTGGAGCGCATTCTCTGGTTGTCGGTATCTGTACGGCGCTCACATCACGGATTTGGCCGCATGGTGTCAGATCAACTTCTATGATGAATCAGCTTCCCCGTTGTGGCAGTATGGCAGCAATCTCTATCTTAACGGAACAAAAATAACCGATCTGGTCATTCCAGACAGCGTGACATCCATTGGCAGTTATGCATTCTCTAACTGCGACGGACTGCGTTCCGTCACCATTCCGGACAGTGTAGAGCGCATTGACCGTTCTGCATTTGCTTATTGCCTCAACTTGACCAGCGTGGTCATTGGCAACGGCGTGCAGACGATCGGTGAAGATACGTTCTATCGTTGTGATGCTCTGACAAATGTTTGGTATACGGGAACAGCTAATGATAAATCCTTAATATTCATTGACTACGGTAACGGCTACTTGACCGCTGCCACATGGCACTATAATCTGTGTACAGAGGAACACGTCTATTCGAGTGGTTGTGACGTAGCTTGTGACACTTGTGACTGGCCAAGAGAAACTGCAGCTGACCACATATATGTAGCAGACTGTGCTACAGAGTGTGTCCTTTGCTCTTTTGAAAGAAATCCCTGGGCATCACATACCTACGATTCTATGTGCGATACCGAATGTATCTTCTGCGGTGCAGGGCGTATCGCGCCCCATCGCTACAGTGGCATTTGTGATCCCCAATGTAACGATTGCAGCATCATCAGAATCCCAAAGGCGGATCATACCTATACCAATGATTGCGATGTCAACTGTAATATCTGTCTTGCAACACGTAAGCCACCCCACCATTATGATGGCGATTGTGATATCCAATGTAACGATTGCAGCATCATCAGAATCCCAAAGGTGGATCATACCTATACCAATGATTGCGACACTGACTGTACCATCTGCGGTGCGGAGCGTACCATTACCCACGATTATACCGATGCCACCTGTGAAACGCCTGCAACCTGCAAGATCTGTGGAATTACTGTCGGTATCAAGTTGGGACACAACTTTACAAATTATGTCAGTGACCACAATGCTACCTGCACAAAAGATGGCACAGAAACTGCCAAGTGTGACCGTTGCACGGAAACATACACTCGCACAGAAGAAGGTAGTGCCAAGGGACATAGTCATAACGCCGTTGTAATTGCCCCCACTTGTTTGGATAAGGGCTACACAACGCATACTTGCCACTGCGGAGATACTTATGTAGATGCCTATGTGGATGCCTTGGGCCATAGCTTCACAAACTACAAGACCAATAATGATGCAACTTGTACAGAAGACGGTACAGAAACTGCCAAGTGTGACCGCTGTGATGAAACAGATACCCGTGTAGACGAGAGCAGTGCTAAGGGGCATAGTCATTCTAAAAAGGTGACCAAACCGACGTGTGCTGCCAAGGGTTACACTACCTACACTTGTACTTGTGGAGATACATACAAAGTGGACTATGTAAATGCATTGGGACACAGTTATGATGCAGGCAAGGTGACGAAGAAGGCTACCTGCAAGGCGGCGGGTGTGAAAACCTACACCTGCAAGGTCTGCAAAGGCACAAAGGCTGTCGCCATTGCCAAGCTGACTAAGCACACCTACAGCAATAACTGCGACACTGCTTGTAATGTATGTAAGGCGAAGCGGACCATTAAGCATACATACAGCAATAACTGCGATGCCGCTTGTAATGTATGTAAAGCAAAACGGACCATCAAGCACACCTACAAGACTACCACCACAAAGGCAACCCTTTCTAAGAACGGTAAGACGGCGAAAAAGTGTGCGGTTTGCGGTAAGGTGGCAAGCACCAAAGCGATTAAGCGGGTAAAGACTGTCAAGCTGTCTACAACCTCTTATGTCTACAACGGCAAGGCGAAAACGCCCACCGTTACGGTGAAGGATTCTGCCGGCAAGACCCTGAAGAAGGGCACGGATTACACTGTGACCTATGCCAACGGCAGAAAGAACGTGGGCACTTACAAGGTCACTATCAAGCTCAAGGGCAAATACACCGGCACCAAGACCTTGACATTCAAGATTGTGCCCAAGGCAGCAAGCATCAACAAGCTCACCGCCAAGAGTAAGGCAATTGCCGTGAAGCTGAACCGGGTGACCACCCAGAGCACCGGTTATCAAATCCAGTACAGCACCAGCAGCAAGTTCACATCTGCCAAGACGGTGAATGTAACCAGCTACAAAACAAGCAGCAAGACAATTTCCGGCCTGAAAAAGGGCAAGAAATACTATGTCCGGGTGCGTACCTACAAGACCGTTGGCAAGACGAAATTCTATTCTGCCTGGAGTGCTTCCAAGTCTGTGAAGACCAAATAATTCATAAACCGCAGGTATCAAATACCTGCGGTTTTTCCTTCAATATTTTCTATGGACTTTTTGGTAAATAATAGTATAATAACTATGTACAAATATAGAAAGTGGGGTTCCAGTATGAAACTCAACTACAAAAAAACAATTTTTGTCGGTTTTGCATTTTTCCTGATTATGGCATTTTGGCAGGCATATGATGCAACAATTCCTGTTATCTTGACCAACAAATTTGGTATGAGCCAGGGCTGGTCCGGCCTGATTATGGCGCTGGATAACATCCTCGCGCTGTTTATGCTGCCGCTGTTTGGTGCGCTTTCCGATAAGTGCAAATCTAAGAGCGGTAAGAGAACGCCCTTTATTGTGGTGGGTACTGTTGTGGCTGCAGTTGCGCTGTTGGGACTGGCTTTTGTTGACGGCCAGCAGAAGGAAAATCTCGGTGAGATTTCCCAGACAAATCTCAGCAAGACCGGCATTTACCATATGCAAAAAGATGCAAAGCTGCAGACCCCCGAGGGCGAGGCTTTCGTGCTTTCTGAGCTTTACACACAAGAGGAGTTTAATGCCATTCAAGCTGAGGTTGTTGACCCTGACACCGGCAAGACCGTAACGAACTTAGAATATACTAACTATGTTGTTCCTGCCCGTCAGGCTTGTGCAGCGCAGATCACAGCAGAGAAACCAGTGCCGCTGATTTGGTTTGTGGCGTTGTTGCTAATCATATTGGTCGCAATGGCAATCTTCCGCAGTCCAGCGGTTGCGCTAATGCCGGATGTGACCATTAAGCCCTTGCGAAGCAAGGCAAATGCGGTGATTAACCTGATGGGTACTGCCGGTGGCATTATTGTTCTTGTACTGGGTATCCTATTCAAAACCTCTGCCGTTGAAAACCAGATGATGCGCTACTACGGCTATTACGGCATTGTTGCAGGCATTATGTTGGTAGCTTTGGCAATCTTCCTTACCAATGTATGGGAACCTCTTTGGGCTAAGCAAATGCGGGAAGAAAGTGTTCGCCTTGGTATTGAAGAGGAGGAAGCGGTAAGCGGGGAAAAGCGCAAGCTGCCCAAGGATGAGCGCGCATCCTTGATACTAATTTTGGCATCGGTGGCCTTGTGGTACTTTGGATACAACGCAGTTACCTCCAAATATGCGGTATATGCCGGCAACATTTTGAATATGGACTATAACACCACCTTGCTTCTGGCGCAGGCTGCGGCAATTGTTGCATACTTGCCTGCAGGTATTGTGGCGTCCAAAATTGGCAGAAAGAAGACTATTCTTGCCGGTGTTGTAATGCTGACAGCTGCTTTTGGCGCAGCTTCCTTTATGCGTGCGGGCAGCTCCGTGCTGGTTATGAACATTTTGTTTGCCCTTGCCGGTATCGGTTGGGCTACCATCAATGTGAATTCTTTCCCGATGGTTGTGGAGATGTGCTCCGGCGGTGATATCGGAAAGTACACCGGTTATTACTACACGGCATCTATGGCTGCTCAAATTGCTACCCCTGTTTTCTCCGGCATGCTGATGGATATGAATGGCGTGGGCATGACTGTTCTGTTCCCTTACGCGGCCGTATTTGCTGGTCTTGCATTTATCACAATGCTGTTTGTAAAACACGGCGACACAAAGCCGGAAAGCAAAAAGGGCATTGAAGCTTTGGATATTGACGATTGATGGAAGGTCTATGATTGTAGTTTATCTCATTATTGTTCTTTTGATTTGTTGTGTGCTTGCAACCATTGGTCGGACGGGCCATCGTGGGCTTGTGAGTCTTTCGAAATGGGCATACGCGCATCGCGGTTTACACGGAGACGCAATCCCGGAAAACAGCTTAAAAGCCTTCAGACGCGCCGTGGCAGAGGGTTATGGCGCGGAGCTGGATGTGCATTTGCTTGCAGACGGGAAATTGGCGGTTATCCACGATTCTTCCCTGAAACGTACCACAGGAACCGAGGTATCCGTAGAAGAATTAACCGCAGATGACCTCCCAAATTACTATTTAGAGGGCACGTTTGAAACGATACCGGAATTTTCACAGGTGTTGGAAATTTTTGAAGGAAATGCGCCGATTATTGTGGAACTGAAGAGTAATGGGAATAATGTGGATGCGTTGTGCCATGCTGCCTGTAGATATTTGGATAACTACACCGGAGATTACTGTGTTGAGTCTTTTGATCCCCGGTGTGTGCGATGGTTTCGAAAGCATAGGCCCAGGGTGGTGCGTGGACAACTGGCTGAAAATTATTTCAAGACCAAAAATTGCAAGCTGCCGTTTATTATTAAATTCGCTATGGTGAACCATTTGTGTAATTTTCTAACCTATCCCGACTTTGTTGCCTACCGTTTTTCGGACAGAAATACCCTTATGACACGCCTTTGCAGAAGGTTTTGGAAAATAAAGGGCGTATCCTGGACCATTACAAATCAGCAGAATTTTGACGAGGCTGTCGATGATGGCTGGATTCCTATTTTTGAAAATTTTATGCCGTAAAATAAGCACCGCTTTTGCGGTGCTTATTTTTATGAGAATAATTTATCAATATCGGTTTTAATATCTTCTCTTAATTCTCCCAGTGGCAAACGACAAGCTCCGCAGTCAAATCCCGCGTATTTCATTGCATATTTCACCGGAATTGGATTCACTTCCTTGAACATCAGGTCAATATACGGATATAACCGGCATTGTATAGCGGACGCAGTATCAAAATCGCCATCCAGTGCGGCATCCGTCATTGCCACTGTCTCCTCAGGGTAAATGTTGGATATCACAGAGATGACACCTTTGCCGCCCATTGCGGTGACGGGTACAATTTGTTCGTCATTTCCGGACCAAATTGTGAAATCGTCACCACAGGCAATGCGTATTTTTGCAATTTTGTTTATGTCGGCAGACGCTTCCTTTACACCCACGATATTTGGATGCTTGCTGAGCTTTTCATAAACACACACAGGAATATCCATACCTGTTCGGCTGGGAACATTATAGATAATTACTGGAATGGAAACCGCGTTAGCGATGGCAAGATAATGTTTGTACAGACCATCCGGATTTCCTTTGTTGTAGTATGGAGAAACCACTAATAGCGCATCAACGCCTGCGTTCTGTGCCGCGACACTCAATCTCACGGCGTGCTGTGTGGAATTGGTACCTGTTCCTGCGATGATGTACAAACTATCACCGACATAGGCTTTAGCTATTTCAAACAGTGTCAGTTTTTCCTCGTCGGATAATGTGGGTGATTCGCCTGTGGTACCGCAGAGCACAACTGCCCGTACGCCAGCTTCCATTTGCCGAATAAGTAATTGTTCTACTAAAGGATAGTTTACCTGGTTATTGAGAAATGGTGTAACCAGTGCAGTACAAACACCGATAAAAATAGGTTTATTCATAATATTTACCTCCACAACAGTCTATGAAACCCCGAAGAAACTTGTGATTACGGGTAATTTTGGGAATTTTAGTTGACACAACACTAAAATTGTGGTAAATTGAGCTGGTGAAATGCAAGGACAGGGAGTTTTTCTGCCTAAGTTGTTTTAGAGAGCGCACGGCCGGTGAAAGTACGCACTGCTAAGCAGAAATTGTCGCCCTTGAGCAAGCCTTTTGAAAGATTAGTAGATTGGCTCGGGTTTGCCCGTTATAGCTGTTAAGTGCCCGTTTTTTGGGAATTCAGGTGGTACCACGGAAATTGTAATTTTCGCCCTGAGCCGATTGGCTCGGGGTTTTATTTTTTAAGGAGTGAATGCTATGTCCAGAGAATTGCCGAAGGTTTACGAACCCCAGCAAGTGGAGAACAAGATTTATACAATGTGGGAGGAAAATGGCTATTTTCGTCCTAACAAGGGTAGAGATGCCAAGCCTTTTACCATTGTAATGCCCCCTCCCAATGTTACCGGTCAGCTCCATATGGGTCACGCAATGGACGCAACCTTGCAGGATACCTTGATTCGTTTTAAGAGAATGCAGGGTTATAATGCGCTGTGGCTGCCCGGCGTTGACCACGCAGGTATTGCAACCCAAATCAAGGTGGAGGAAGAACTCCGTAAGGAGGGCCTTACTCGCTACGACTTGGGTCGTGAGAAGTTCTTAGAGCGTGTATGGGACTGGAAACATAAGTATGGCAACCGCATTGTTCAGCAGCAGAAGAAGCTTGGTGCGTCCTGTGATTGGGACCGTGCCCGCTTCACAATGGACGAGGGCTGCTCTAATGCCGTTCGCGAGGTGTTCGTATCTCTGTATGAGAAGGATTTGATTTATAAGGGTAGCCGTATTATCAACTGGTGTCCCAAGTGTGTCACCGCGCTTTCTGATGCCGAGGTTGAGTATGTGGACAAGCCCGGTCATTTGTGGCATATCCGCTATCCTTTGGCTGATGGCAGCGGTGATGTGGTTGTTGCCACCACCCGTCCGGAGACAATGCTGGGCGATACCGGCGTTTGTGTCAACCCCAACGATGAGCGTTACACCAATATTATTGGCAAGAAGGTTATTCTACCTTTGGTGAATAAGGAAATTCCCGTTGTTGCCGATGACTATGCAGAGATGGAATTTGGTACCGGCTGCGTGAAAATGACTCCCGCGCACGACCCCAATGACTTTGAGGTCGGCCTGCGCCATAATTTGGAAGTGATCCGCGTGTTGGACGACAACGGTGTCGTTAATAGCTATGGCGGCAAGTATGAGGGTATGGACCGCTACGATGCCCGAAAGGCTATCGTTGCAGATTTGGAAGAGCAGGGCTATCTTGTTAAGGTGGACGACCACGCCCATAATGTGGGCACCTGCTACCGTTGCCATAACGATGTTGAGCCGATTATCTCTGCCCAGTGGTTCGTGAAGATGAAGCCCTTGGCTGAAGAAGCCATCCGTGTGGTCAAGGACGGAGAGACCAAGTTTGTGCCCGACCGCTTCAGCAAGACTTATCTGAACTGGATGGAAAATGTTCGCGACTGGTGTATTTCCCGTCAATTGTGGTGGGGTCATCAGATTCCTGCCTGGACCTGCGCCGAGTGCGGTCACATTACCGTTTCCCGCACCGATGCCTGCCGGTGCGAGAAGTGCGGCAGCACAAATATTGAGCGTGACCCCGATGTTTTGGACACCTGGTTCTCTTCCGCTTTGTGGCCCTTTGAGACCCTGGGCTGGCCTGAAAAGACGGAGGATTTGGACTATTTCTATCCCACTGATGTGCTTGTCACCGGTTATGATATTATTTTCTTCTGGGTTGCAAGAATGATTTTCTCTGGCTGCGAGCATACCGGCAAAACGCCTTTCCACACTGTGTTGATTCATGGACTTGTCCGTGATGACAAGGGTCGCAAGATGTCCAAGTCCTTGGGCAACGGCATCGATCCGCTGGAAATGATTGAAAAGTACGGCTGTGACGCACTGCGTATGAATATGGTCACTGGCAACTCTCCCGGAAATGATATGCGTTTCTATGTGGAGCGTTGTGAGGCAATGCGTAACTTTGCGAACAAGCTTTGGAACGCCAGCCGTTATGTGCTGATGAACTTAGGCGAGGATGCAAAAAATCAATTGCCTGCAACGGAAGAACTAACCATTGCGGATAAGTGGGTGCTCTCCAAGCTGAACACCCTGATTGCAGAGGTTACGGAGAATCTGGAAAAGTATGAACTTGGCGTTGCCGTTCAAAAGGTATACGATTTCCTGTGGGATACCTACTGCGACTGGTACATCGAGCTTACGAAGGCTCGTTTGTACAGTGAGGATGCTGCACAAAAGCAGAGCGCTTTGCAGGTGCTGGTGGATGTGCTGGATCAGACTTTGCGCTTATTGCATCCGTTTATGCCGTTCATCACCGAGGAAATTTGGCAGACCTTGCCTCACGAGGGCGACGCGCTGATTGTGGCTGACTGGCCTGAGTTTAAACAGCAGCTGCAGTTTAAGACGGAAGAAGCCCAAATGGAGGCTGTTATGAATGCAATCCGTGCCATTCGTAACCGCCGTGCAGAAATGAATGTGCCTCCCTCCAAGAAGGCTGCGCTGTTCATTCAGACTGCAAAACCTGAGATTTTCGCAGAGGGTGAGGGCTTTGTCCAGCGTCTTGCCTATGCTGATCAGGTGACAATTTTGGCTGCAGAGCCTGAGAACATCGATGGAATGGTTTGCTGCACCACGGCAGAGGCAAAGCTCTATATTCCGATGGGTCAGCTTGTGGATGTGGCAAAGGAATTGGAACGCATTGCCAACGAGCTTGAAAAAGCGCAGAAGAATCTGGCAAGCCTGAACGCTAAGCTGGATAATGAGAATTTCACTTCCCGCGCACCTGCTGCGGTTGTGGAGGATATTCGCCAAAAGGCAGAAAAAGCAAGAGAATTGATTGCCCAGCTGGAACAGAGTAAGGCTGCAATGGAAAAACTGTAAATATTGGCTTTAAGACGTGCAAACGAAAAGTTTGCACGTCTTTTTTTATTTCGACTGTAAATGCTGAAAATGGAAATTATACTAAAGTTGTATTTTGGAAAGGAGAAATTGCAAATGCGATTGACAAGTTATTTGCAGGATGGCCAGCTAACTGTGGAATTAACAGGGGAAATTGACCATCACTGCGCGAAGCATTACATCACATCCATAGCGTCAAAAATAGAAGCCTATGCCCCGAGAGTTTGTATATTGAATTTCGAGCAGGTGAGTTTTATGGATTCTTCCGGAATTGCGGTTGTCATCAACGCATTACGGAGTATGGTGCAGATTGGCGGCAAGCTTGTGCTGTCGGGATTATCTGAGCAACCTTTAAAGGTTTTTCGTACATCAGGAATTGAAAAACTAGTTGAGATTCAGGAGGCAGTAATATGAAATTTGAAAACTATATGACATTGGAATTTCCAAGCAAATCCACAAACGAAGCATTTGCACGGTCTGCGGTAGCCTGCTTTGCGGCGCAGCTGGACCCCACTTTGGAAGAGTTGGGAGATATCCGCACAGCAGTTTCCGAGGCTGTGACAAATTGTATTGTCCACGCATATCCGGATGCACTGGGGATCATTACCATTCGCTGCAGAATATTAAAGGATAATACGCTGGATGTTGTCATTAAGGATAAGGGTGTTGGCATAGCTAATCTGGAACAGGCGATGCAGCCTATGTTCACTACCGGCGGTTTTGACAGAAGCGGAATGGGCTTTACCATTATGGAGAGCTTTATGACCACCTTCAGCGTAACGTCGGAGGTTGGTAAAGGCACCACAGTACATATGCGCAGACGGCTTCAAAGACGCAAATGAGCAGAACGGAAGAATTGATTGCGCTGTCAAAAGCCGGGGACAAGCAAGCAGGCGAGATGCTGATAACAGAAAATGCGGGGCTTATCTGGTCTGTGGCAAGGCGTTTTTTAGGGCGAGGCACTGAGGCAGATGATTTATATCAGCTTGGTTGTCTTGGATTTCTAAAAGCCATCGAGGGGTTTGACTTATCGTATGGAACGCAATTTTCAACCTATGCAGTGCCGAAAATAGCGGGGGAGATTCGCCGCTTTTTGCGGGATGATGGTGCTGTAAAGGTCTCACGGGGGATTAAGGAACGGGCATCTGCTATCAAAACTGCCCGAAGTCAATTGGTGCAGGAACTTGGACGGGAACCAACTGTTCAGGAAATTGCAGACAGAACAGAGCTTTCACCGGAAGACATTGCAATTGCAGAGACAGCTACGGCAAGTGTGGAGTCTATACATCAGCAGGCCGGTGAGGATGGCTTCACATTAGAAAATGTATTGACAGATACGCAGACGGAAGAAACGATACTTGAAAAAATTTCTCTCCGGCAGGCAGTTGAAAAACTGCCGGAACGGGAAAAGACAGTTATCAAACTGCGGTATT
Source organism: Faecousia sp. (assembly GCA_045644625.1). Classification (GTDB taxonomy): domain Bacteria; phylum Bacillota; class Clostridia; order Oscillospirales; family Oscillospiraceae; genus Faecousia. The sequence continues at coordinate 5,535 of JAZRHG010000030.1, read as the reverse complement.
ATCACGGATTAACGCAACAGAGAGTATCTAAGGTTATGGAAGTAAGTCAGGTGCAGATTTCCAGAATTGAAAAGAAGGCGCTTTTGCGATTAAAAGAATATATTCATTAGTTTTTGTGCTTTACCTTTTGGGGAAAATGCGGTAAAATATAGGAAAGCTTTAGATAGACAGGTGTACCTATGAACGATGTAATGATTTCCCGTTTTATTAACGCAAGAAAGCAATATATTGCAAAACAGTTTGCATCCCTAAATCCAATGCAGCAGCAAGCTGTTTTAACCACGGAAGGACCGCTGCTGCTTTTGGCGGGTGCAGGCAGTGGCAAAACAACAGTGCTGATAAATCGTGTGGCAAATCTGCTCAAATTTGGTCGCGGAAGCGATTCTAACGAAGTGCTGGATACTGTCACTGATGAAGATGTTTTGTTTTTAGAAAATCTTCAGGAGCCTCTGACAGATTATGAACGCAACCGGGCAGATTTTCTTTGTGCTGTAGAGCCTCCTTCACCTTGGAATGTGATTGCGATCACATTTACCAATAAAGCAGCCAACGAGTTAAAAGAACGCCTTGTGAATATGCTTGGCCCTGAGGCACAGGATGTTTGGGCAATGACCTTTCACTCTGCCTGCTGCCGTATTTTGCGGAGGGATATTGAGCGACTTGGATATTCCCGCAGTTTTACCATTTACGACACCTCCGATTCCGAGCGGTTAATGAAGGATATCATCAAGGAAATGGGCTTGGATGACAAAACATTTCCTGCCAAATATGTTTTGAGCATTATTAGCCGGCAAAAGGACAAGATGTGCTATCCCGAGGATATGGAAGAGGCAATGGAAGCCGGCAATGATTTCCGTATGCGGCACGTTGTAAAGGCCTATAGGCTTTATCAGAAACGGCTAAAGGAAAATAATGCGCTGGATTTTGATGATATTATTTTCAAGACGGTTGAGCTCCTGCAGCAAAATGAGGATGTCCGCACCTATTATCAACAAAAATTCCGCTATGTGTTGGTGGACGAATATCAGGATACCAACCATATGCAGTATTTACTTACATCCTTGCTTGCAGGTGGCTATGAAAATATTTGCGTTGTGGGTGACGATGACCAGAGTATTTATCGTTTCCGCGGCGCAACCATCGAAAATATTCTAAACTTTGAAAATCAGTATCGTGGTTCCAAGACGATTCGTTTGGAGCAGAACTACCGTTCCACACAGTCTATTTTGAATGCAGCAAATTCTGTCATTGCACACAATCTGGGCAGAAAAGGCAAGCGCCTGTGGACCTCCAACGACGCCGGCGATAAAATCACTGTCTATGAAGCCACAGACGAAACACAGGAAGCGAATTTTGTTTCCGGACAGATTTTATCTGCTTCCAAGGGAAGGAATTTCAAGGATTATGCGATATTGTACCGCACCAATGCCCAGTCCAACGCCTTGGAATTTTCCTTAAAACGAAACGGCATCCCTTATCGCGTGTTTGGTGGTATGCGTTTCTTTGACCGTGCAGAAGTCAAGGATATGCTTTCTTATTTATGCGTGATTAACAACCGTAATGACGATTTGCGCCTGCACCGCATTATCAATAACCCTCCCAGAGGACTTGGCGCAAAAACGATTGAAGTAGCTGATAGATTGGCAAATGCAGAAGGATTGGGATTATATCACGTGATTTCGGACCCGTATTCCTATGCGCCGCTGGAAAAGTCTGCGGGGAAATTTAAGAAGTTTACGGATATGCTAGATGAGTTTAACCAATTGTTGGTTAGCGGTATGAGCTTACCTGACTTTTACGATGTCGTTATGGAGAAGACCGGGTATGCAAGTATGCTGGAATTAAAACCCACGGAAGAAAACAAGACCAGGCTTGAGAATATCCGTGAATTAAAGTCCAGTATTATTTCCTATGTTCAAAATGCAGAATCACCCACATTGGCGAGCTTTTTGGAAGAGATCGCTTTATACACCGACTTGGAGCAGTATAATGCCGGCGATGATGCTGTTGTCATGATGACAATGCACTCTGCAAAGGGCTTGGAGTTCCCGCAAGTATTTCTTGTTGGATTTGAAGAAGGTCTGTTTCCGGGCATGCGTGCTATTGGTGAAGTGGAAGAAATGGAAGAAGAACGGCGGCTTTGCTATGTGGCAATTACCCGCGCCAAGAAAAAGCTCAACATTTCCTATGCAAAGCAACGTATGCTTTACGGACGCACCAATGCAGCAATGCCGTCCCGTTTCCTCCGAGAGATTCCGGAGGATATCGTTGACAAAAAAGGACAGATTTACGCGGCACAACGAACAACTTACGGATATAGCGGTTATGCGCAAAGTAAGCCCACTGTAAACTCCTATTATAAAACCGAGATTGCACGGCCGACAAGTGCTACCGCCTTTTTGGAACTTTCCAAGGGCGATATGGTGGAACATACAGCCTTTGGTCGCGGTATGGTGCTGTCGGTTATGAAAATGGGCGGAGATGCGTTGTGGGAAATCGCATTTGACCGGACTGGCACCAAAAGACTGATGGCAAAGACCGCATCTGTCCAAATCAAAAAACTGTAAATCATTTATTTTCGCTGCATATACTCCGTAAAGGGGGAGTGATATGCGCCGTAAATTAAAACGATTTTTATTTCGGCTCGTCATTTTTGCGATGGTGTTGCTGACACTCTATGGGTATTTCCGATACCGCTATCGTGAGACTATACGGGGACTTGCTGAAACGCAGGTGCGAAATGCTACATCTGACCTGATTAATGATGCGATTGACAGACAGATTGAAAGTGAACACATTCAGTATGACCGTATGGTATACTTTGAGAAGGACTTGAATGGTCGCATTACTGCGCTCAAAACCAATATGAGCGAGGTAAACCGTCTGAAGACGGACATATTAAATATTATCAACGATGAGATATTGGCCTTGGATTCATTGGATATTGGGATACCCATTGGAAGCTTGATATTTCCTGAGGTACTGTCGGGAAGAGGCCCTGCCATACCGGTGAATATTCTGTCTATCCGCAATTCGGATGCTTCGTTCTCCAGTGATTTTATCGAGGCTGGAATTAACCAAACCCTGCAACAGCTGAATATGCAGGTGAGTGTGGATGTTGCGGTTTTGGTTTTGGGGCAAACCAATTATTTTACGGTTTCCAGCCAGGTTGTTGTGGCAGAAACTGTTATTGTCGGTCAAGTGCCGGACACATTTTTACAAACCGGAGGAGATTATGGAAGCAAAAAAGAGAATTGAAGAGCTTTGCCAAATCCTCAATCAAGCGAATTACGAATACTATGTCCTGGATAATCCCACAATGTTGGATTTCGAGTACGACAGATTGCTTCGTGAATTAGAAGAATTGGAGCAGGCGCATCCTGAGTTTGCGCTTTCCGATTCGCCTGCGAAACGCGTTGGCGGCGAAGCGCTGAGCAAATTCGAAAAAGTAACCCACAGTGTGCCGCTTATGAGCCTTCAAGATGTGTTTTCTTTGGAAGAATTATCTGATTTTTTAATGAAAATTCAAGAGACATATCCCGATACGGAATTTACTGTGGAGCCAAAAATTGACGGTTTGTCCGTTGCATTAGAATACGAAAACGGGGTGTTTGTCCGTGGCGCTACAAGAGGCGACGGAAATGTTGGCGAGGATGTCACAGAAAATTTAAAAACCATCCGATCGATACCTATGACAATCTTGGGCGCACCGGAAAAGCTGATTGTCCGCGGTGAGGTCTTTATGCCCAAGAAGAGCTTTAAAAAGCTTAATGCGCGGCAGGAAGAAGAGGGCAAACCCTTATTTGCAAACCCAAGAAATGCCGCGGCAGGCTCTCTGCGTCAGCTAGACCCAAAGGTTGCATCACAGAGAGGTTTGGATATTTTCGTTTTCAATGTCCAATATGCCGAAGGTGTGAGCTTTAAAACCCATACTGAATCACTTGCGTATTTGCGCAATCTGCAATTTAAGGTTGTTCCGTGTGATTGTTTTTCCGCAATAGAAGAAATTCAACAAAAAGTTTTGCGGATTAACGATGAACGGGAAAACCTTACTTGTGACATTGACGGCGCAGTTATCAAGGTGAGTGATTTGCTTCTTCGTGAAAAGCTTGGCGCAACTGCGAAATTCCCAAGATGGGCAGCTGCTTATAAGTACCCCCCCGAAATCAAACCCACTGTTGTGGAAGATATTGTTGTGCAAGTCGGCAGAACCGGCGTTTTAACGCCCAAGGCGGTGGTGAAACCGGTCCGCTTGGCAGGTACAACTGTCACTAACGCAACACTCCACAATCAGGATTTTATTTCCCAGCGAGATATTCGCATCGGAGACACTGTGCTGATTCGCAAGGCGGGCGAGATTATTCCGGAAATACTGGAAGTGGATTTCACCAAACGCCCTGAGAATACAACTGCTTATCGTCTGCCTTGTAAATGCCCTATTTGTGGAGCGGATACAAAACAGGATGAGGACGGAGCATTCTTGCGTTGTACCGGTGCGGAATGTCCTGCACAGCTTACACGGAATATCTCTCACTTTGTCAGTCGGGATGCTATGGATATTGAGGGGTTGGGCTCTGCGATTGTAGAAACCTTGATTGAAAAAGGCCTTATCCATTCTCCTGCAGATATCTATTATTTGACATTGGAGCAGATGTCCTCGCTTTGGCAAAAGGGAGATGTGGCAGCAAAGAAACTTTTGGCAGCCATTGAAGAAAGTAAGACCCGTGATGTAAGCAGGCTGATTTATGCTTTAGGCATTCGTCAAGTGGGCGCAAAGACCGGAAAGGTTTTGGCTTCTCAGTTTGGCTCCTTGGATGCTTTAATGCAGGCAAGTGCTGAAGAACTCAAAGAAGTTCCGGATGTGGGCGAGATTACAGCAATTTCCATTTCGGAATGGTTCCGGCAGGAGCAATCCCAAAATATGATTGAAAAACTCCGCAATGCCGGTGTGAATTTTGAAAGCACACGCGTTCTGACGGATACTCGGTTTGCCGGAATGACCTTTGTTCTCACTGGCGCACTGACGAAATTTACCCGTGAAGAGGCAACAGAAAAGATAGAACTTTTCGGCGGCAAAGCCTCTGGCTCTGTCTCTAAAAAAACCACCTATGTGGTTGTAGGTGAAAACGCCGGCTCCAAAGAACGCAAAGCCAGAGAACTGGGAATCCCAATTCTGACTGAGGATGACTTCTTGGAAATGCTAAATTAAAAGAATGGCGCATCGCTTGATTGCGATGCATCGTTTTGGTTGTACCAAAGACAACCCCCGGCTATGCCTGGGGTAAAATAATAGCTTTTAGCGAGGAGTAAAGTAGACAAGAAAAAGCTCCCCATTATAGTAGAAGTGGTTTGCCGACCACACAACTACCATAATGAGGAGGTCTTAATCGTGAGAGATAAAGACATAAATAGTTTAGACCATACATCGTGGAGATGTCAATACCATATCGTATTTGCACCAAAATATCGCAGAATGGAAATATACGGAGAAATAAAGGCGGATATCGGGAAAATACTGCGGCAGTTATGTCAGCA
>JAZRHG010000029.1:0-23816 GCA_045644625.1 Faecousia sp. | reverse complement strand
GGGTTTGGTTGGCCGTCTGGGTAAGGTTTTGGGCCCCAAGGGTTTGATGCCCTCTCCCAAGGCCGGTACTGTTACCCCCAACGTTGCTACTGCTGTTCAGGAAATCAAGGCTGGTAAGGTTGAGTACCGCTTGGACAAGACCAACATCATCCACTGCCCCATTGGCAAGGTTTCCTTCGGTGCTGAGAAGCTGACCGAGAATATGGATACTCTGATGAACGCTGTTGTGAAGGCTAAGCCCGCAGCTGCTAAGGGTCAGTATATCCGTTCCTGCGTGGTTGTTTCCACCATGGGCCCCGGCGTTAAGGTGAACACCACCAAGTACGCCTAATCAAAATAACAAATACGCCTCTGAAGAATTTTCTTCAGAGGCGATTTATTTTGCTTATTTTACATAGGCAAGGCTAATCCAGCCATTGGATACCTTACCCCAGGTGGTTGTGCCAACCTTTTTCGTTTCCAAAATTTCCACTTTTGTATCCTTATAAAGATAACCAACGATTTTATTTGCCGTGCCCGGTGCGCTGCGTACCCGCAGGCAATCTGCCGTTACGGTTTTGGTGGTGACCTGCGGCTTTGATGCTGTCTCCGACAGAACAACGTAGCTCATACTGATCCAGCCTTTATCAATTCTACCCCAGGCAGCGCCATTTACCGTCTTTTGTTCTAAAATTTTCACTTTAGCACCGTTATTCAAGTATCCCACAATGGCATAGGATGTGCCGGCGCCTTTGCGGATGCGCAAAGTATCCGAGACCTTCACAGTGCCGGAAACAGGTTTCACTTCCGTTTCCTGCTGCAACTTATCCAGGACCACATAGCTCAGACTAATCCAGCCTTTCTCCGTCTTGCCCCAGGTGGTTATTCCGTTTTTGGCAGTTTCGGCAATGGCAACCTTGGCGCCATTTTTCAGGTATCCAACAATATCATATTCGATACCCGGACCGCTTCGTACGTTCAGGCTCTCCGCCACCTTAACCGTGCCGGTTTGCTTGACAGTTTCCTGCGGTTTTGTTTCGGGTTTTGTTTCCGGCTGCGTCTCCGGCTGGGTGGGTGCTTGTGTTTGGGTTTTGTCCAGTACAATATAATTCATACTGACCCAGCCTTTGTCCATTTTACCCCACTGCATCGTGCCGGCGGATTTCAGTTCTGTTATCGAAACCTTATCACCGGTATTGAGATAACCCACAACAGCGTATCCGGTGCTGGGACCACTGCGAATACGCAGCTGACCGCCGCCTTCCACCCGGACTGTGCCGGTTTGTGTTACAGCCGGTGTTTCCGGTTTTGCATTTGTCACCGCATCATAATCGGTGTATAACAGGCACACCCAACCAAGGTCACATTTGCCCCAGTTGTAGCTGCCGCCCTTGGCAGTTTCGGTGATCACCAGCTTTGTCCCAGTGTTCACCTTTTGAATGAATTGATAATTGGTACCGGGACCCTGACGGACATTCAGTCCGTCGGTGTTTACCGTGACAGTTACGCCTGTTTGCGGCTTCTGCTCCGGCACACTTACAGAACCGTCTGACCAACGGGCATACAGTCTTGCATTTTTTGTGGATGCATCCAGCTTGGTAACCTTTGTACCGCCTGTTTTTGCCGTGTACCAGCCCATAAATGTGTAGCCGGAATATTTGGGCGTGGGAATGATTTCCGCGGTTAATGCAGTATCGTAGCCCTGTACATTGGGACTGACTGTTCCGCCGGCTGCATCAAACAGCGTGTAGGCAAAATTTTCAGGAGGTAACTGGTCATATACCCCGTTTAAGTAGATATTTGCCTCACTTAATCTCCGGCGCAGCAAAAATGTTTTAATTTCACCGCCTGCATTACACCAACGGCTAAATGCATTGATCAGTTCGTTGCCGGTTGCGCCGCCAACAATTGCCTTATATAAAATTCCTGTGGTGGAGTACATCCAGCCGGTGCCGCAGTTATAAGAAAACAACATTAACGCATCGAATTGATTTTGGTTTAAAGTAATACCGGTTTTGGTGGCAAAACTATTGATTTCCGATTCAAATCGTGCTATGTAGCTTCTGAGCAAGCTCTCTGCCGCTTCTTCGGTGATGCCGTTTTGTTTATACTCTTCCAGCTTATCATCAGGGCATTTTGTACCGTAGCCAACTGTCCACTGTGCATAATCCCAATAAGGTTTTTTGCTAAAGCCTTCTTCCCGCTTCAAAAGTTCTACAGCGTCTGAACTGATGGACAGTCCCGTATCTGCATATGCGCTCATTGGCACAATGCTCATCAGCAGACATACCGCCAATATCAGACAGCTTATTCTTTTTTTCAGCATATTCTCTCCTTTCTTTCGCTTTCCCTGTCATTATAACAAACACAAAAAGCCAATGCAACCATCAAATACAGGAAAAAATGTGCATAGTTCCCTGCTTGCATTTAGACAGCACCTATGATAAAATCAATAAAGATTTTAAAGAAAGGTGTGGTGAAATGGCGAAAGTAATGCTGGCAATGAGCGGCGGTGTGGACAGTTCCGTTGCCGCATATCTGCTGCAAAATACCGGTCATAGCTGTATAGGCGCAACGATGATTTTGTGCGACAGTGCTGCTGCCGGAAGCGTCAAAGACGCAAACGCCGTGGCGGATAGCCTGAATATTCCGTTTTACGCCTTTGATCACACAAAGGATTTTGAGCAACGGGTGATTGGTGATTTTATCCGCTGCTATGAAGAAGGCGGAACACCCAATCCCTGTGTCACCTGCAATAAACGCATCAAATTCGACGTGCTGTTAAAGCGGGCAATCGAAATGGGTTGCGACTATCTGGCAACCGGACACTACGCCCAAATTAAGCAGGCAAATGACGGTCGTTTCCTTTTGTACAAAGCTGCAGATTTACAGAAAGACCAAAGCTATTTTCTTGCCTGCTTAAATCAGCACCAGCTCTCTCACTGCAAATTCCCTTTGGGCGGGTTGACCAAAGAACAGGTTCGGCAGGTTGCACAGGCGCAAGGTTTTATCACCGCCCAGAAAAAAGACAGCCAGGATATCTGCTTTATACCCGACGGAGATTACAAGGCGTTTATGGAGCGCTACACCGGTAAAACTTACCCGCAAGGAAATTATTTGGATATGTCCGGTAAGGTTGTTGGCGCGCATCAGGGGGCTGTGGGTTATACCATCGGGCAGCGCAAGAGGCTGGGAATTGCGCTGGGTGTGCCAGCTTATGTGACCGGAAAGGATATGCAGAATAACACTGTGACCTTGGGCGCAGATGCAGATTTGTATCGCACCTCTTTAATTGCAGACAACTGGAATTTCATCCCCTTCGACACCCTGGAAGCGCCCCTGAAAGTAAAAGCGCGGGTACGTTACCGCCACACGGAACAGCCTGCAACAGTTTATCCTTTGGAGGAAGGACTTGCCAAGGTTGTATTTGACCAGCCCCAAAGAGCGATTACAACCGGACAGGCTGTGGTGCTTTATGATGGCGATATGGTTGTAGGCAGCGGAACGATAAAGGAAGTATTATAAGCAAAACGGCAACCGCATTTGCGGTTGCCGTTTAATTATACATTTTCTTCCAGCCACTTTTTCAGCGCCAATCTACCTTCTTCGGTCATTGGAAAGGTGTTCTCCCCTTCCATTTGGCTTTTCTCATAACAAAAAGGGCCGTGCCAAAACTGGACATAAATATTGCTCTGTGCAAAATCCACCTCTTTGGGTGTGGCCATTACCACATTGGGCACAATCTTAAACCGAAAAGCGCCACAGGAGCCGGTAAAGGAATTCTTCATTGCAAAGGTATGGAGTGTAGGGATATAAATCTCGTTCATTTTTGTTCCTCCAAATGTTTTTTTCATTATATCACAAGTTCCCGCCTCTTGCAATTACCTTTACATTATGATAGAGTATGTCAAGGTGATTGACTATGAAGAAACAAATGCATGGCATTATATTTTTACTCTTGGCAACAATTATTTGGGGTTCAGCCTTTGTGTCACAAAGCTTGGGAATGGACCATATCGGACCATTTACCTTTCAGGCAGTTCGGGGCTTTATTGCTATTTTCGGACTTGTGCCGGTAGTATTTTTCTTCGACCTGAAAAAAGGTGAGGGCAAAGCATTTTTGAGAAGATGGACTGATAAAAAGCTTTGGAAAGTGGGTATTCTCTGCGGTATTCCTCTGTTCCTTGCCTGCAATTTGCAGCAGGTTGGACTGGTGGATACCGATGCGGGTAAATCTGGTTTTTTAACTGCAATGTATATCGTAATCGTACCGGTGATTGGCATTTTTCTGAAGAAAAAGCCCAGCATTACGGTGCCAATCAGTGTAGCTTTGGCTGTTGCCGGTCTGTACTGTTTAAGTTGTGTTGGTGTCACGCAAATAAGTCTTGGCGATCTGCTGACAATCGGATGCGCCTTTATGTTTGCAGTGCAGATTATTCTCATTGATACCCTGGCAGGAGATTTAGACGCACTAAGACTAAACACCATTCAGGTTTTGGTTTGTGCAACACTTTCAGCCATCGTTATGATTTTTGTCGAAACGCCAACGTGGAATGGCATTGCCGCCTGCTCCATCCCCCTGCTCCACACAGGCTTACTGTCTATGGGTGCTGCATACTCCCTGCAGATTTTAGGACAAAAGTCTTTAGAGCCCAGCAGTGCCTCATTGATTATGAGTTTAGAATCCGTGTTTGCGGTGATTTTTGGCGCGATTATCTTAAAAGAAACTATGACACCTTGGGAAACAGCGGGATGCGTGCTGGTGTTTTCCGCCGTGATACTCTCCCAAATCCCTGTAAAAATGAAAAAGCAACCTGTCAGTTGACAGGTTGCTTTTTTATTACCCAATATCGCGCGCAATGATGCGTTTTATCGCTTCGATACCCACACGAATTGCGCCGGAGGTATCCTCCGTCATCGGCATTTGAAGGCCTGCTTTTTCCCGCTCCTGATTCCAAATCACATGGAAACAACTGCCGCAGCGAACACCCAAAGCAGCCGCCACCACAAACAGCGCCGCCGACTCCATTTCGCTGGCTTTTACGCCCAGCCGTTTCCAGCTTTCCCACTTTTGCTGGAGCTCATAGAAAACCGGACTTTTCTCCGGGCTGTGTTGCCCGTAGAAAGCATCTTTGCATTGGACAACACCAGTATGGATGCGATAGCCCAGGTCCTCACCTGCCGCCTTTAGCGCCGTTGTAATGTCAAAATCCGGTACGGCAGGAAATTCAATGGGGGCATATTCCATCGAGGTATGCTCGTAGCGGATGGCGCCGGTGGCTACCACCACATCTCCCGGCAGCACATCCATAGCTATACCGCCGCAGGTGCCAACGCGGATAAAGGTATCTGCACCGATGGCAGCAAGCTCTTCCATAGCAATGGAGGCCGACGGACCACCAATGCCTGTGGAGCAGACAGAGACCTTTTGTCCTAAGAGTGTACCGGTGTAGATATTATACTCCCGGTTTTGCGCTATATGGACAGGATTATCAAAATGGGAAGCAATCGCCTCACAACGTCCCGGGTCTCCGGGCAGGAAGCAGTATTTTCCCACATCCCCTTCTTTACAGCGAATATGAAATTGCATTCCGATATCTTGCATAGAATACCTCCTTAGAACAAACTGACCTGATTGGTCTCCGGCAAACTGCCAAAGGCACCTGCTTCTTTGAGCATTTGCATATGGGTCTTGGAAACCTTGGGGCAGGCCTGTGCCACTTCTTCCATAGAGAGAAATTCTTTTCCCTCTCTACCGTTCATAAGGTCCCATGCGGCATTTTCGCCCAATCCGGAGATTGCTACAAAGGGTGGACGAATCTTACCGTCCTCAATGAGGAACTTAGTGGCATGGCTTTTATAAATATCCAGGGGTAAAAATTCCAAACCTCTCAGATAAAACTCATACACAACCTCAAGAGTTGTCAAAAGGTCTTTATCCTTATCCGTTGCATTTTCGTTATTATCGATTGCGTGGATATTGGCAACAACCTCATCCATACCGTGGGTCATAAGCACCGCATCAAAGCCGCCCTTCTGACTTCTGCGGTAGAAATAAGCCGCATAAAACGCCAAGGGATGATTGACCTTAAACCAGGCAATGCGGAACGCCAGCATAACATACGCCACCGCGTGAGCCTTGGGGAACAGATATTTAATCTTCTTACAGGAGCCGATATACCAATCCGGAACACCGGCATCTATCATTTCCTGCTCAGCACCCTCCGGCAGACCCTTACCCTTACGGACAGCTTCCATAATCTTAAAAGCCCGTTTCTCCGGTATGCCGCAGGAAATGAGATACAGCATAATATCGTCACGACAGCCAATGGTTTGGTCCACAGTCGCCGTGTTGGATGTAATCAGGTCACGGGCGTTGCCAAGCCACACGTCTGTGCCGTGGGTGTAGCCGGAAATTCGCACAAGGAAATCAAATTTCTCCGGCATTGTGTCCAGAAGAACGCCGCGGGTAAAACGGGTGTTGAACTCCGGAACAGCAACCGCTCCGGTAGGTCCAAGGATCTTATCGTCTTCATAACCCAGCACCTTGGAGGAAGTGAAGATAGACATTGTGTCCTTATCGTCCAAGGGAATCGCCTTGGCGTCTACGCCGGTCATGTCCTCCATCATACGGATCATCGTAGGGTCATCGTGACCCAGCATATCCAGCTTCAGAAGGTTTTCTTCCATAGAGTGGTATTCAAAGTGGGTCGTAATTTGATCGGACTTGGGGTCATCCGCCGGGCGCTGTACAGGACAGAAATCCCAAATTTCATTTTCCTGGGGAATAACCACAAGACCGCCGGGGTGCTGACCGGTAGTACGGCGTACGCCCACACATCCGGAAGCCAAACGGGCTTCCTCTGCTCTTGTGACGGTTTTGCCTTGCTCCTGCATATACTTTTTTACATAACCAAACGCGGTTTTCTCTGCCACAGTACCCACCGTGCCGGCGCGGAACACGTGACTTCTTCCAAACAGTTCCGTACAGTAGGCATGGGCTTTCGCCTGATATTCACCGGAGAAGTTCAGGTCTATATCCGGCACCTTGTCACCGCCGAAGCCGAGGAAGGTCTCAAAGGGAATGTTAAATCCGTCTTTGGCAAATTTTGTGCCGCATTTGGGGCAGACTGCATCGGGAAGGTCGGCACCGCAACCATATCCGGCGGGTACATCCAGGGTGGTGTACTTACATTCCGGATTGGGACAGCGGTAATGAGGCGGGAAGGAATTTACTTCCGTAATGCCGGACAGGTATGCCACAATGGATGAGCCCACAGAGCCTCGGGAACCCACCAAATAGCCGTGCTCCAAAGAGTTTTGCACCAACTTTTGCGCGGACATATAAATCACATCGTAGTGGCAGTTGATAATATCGCCCAGTTCCACCTCTACGCGCTTTTGCATCAGTTCCGGAGGATTCTCTCCGTAGAGTTCGTAAAACCGTCCATACACCAGCGCTTTTAAATCCTCCACAGAGTTTTCAATGGAAGGGGCAAACAGATTGTGGGGTACTGGGCGGACAAAATCGCACATATCGGCAATATAATTGGGATTTGTGACAACAATTTGCCTTGCTTTTTCTTCTCCAAGATAGGAAAATTCTGCAAGCATCTCATCGGTGGTTCGCAAATACAGAGGATTCTCCCGTCCATCATTCATGCCCTTGGTTGCAAGGAGAATGCGGCGGAAAATCTCATCCTCAGGATTGAGAAAATGTACGTCACCGGTACCCACCACCATTTTATCCAGCTCCTCGCCAATGCGAACAACCGTACGATTGAACTCCCGCAGGTCCTCTTGGGACTCCGCCAGCGGTTGCTCGCCCGGTCTTCTGGGATAGAGCATAAAGCCGTTATTGGAAAGTGGCTGAACCTCCAGATAATCATAGAAGGAAGCAATTCGCTTCAGTTCTTCATCGTCTTTACCGAAGATAATTGCCTGAAAGAACTCGTTATTTTCACAAGCAGAGCCCACAATCAAGCCCTCCCGCAGCTGCATAAGCTGGGATTTGAAAATGCGGGGCTTTGCTTTGAAGTATTTCAGATTGGCATCGGAGATAAGATGATACAAATTCCGAAGTCCTGTTTGGTTTTTGGCAAACAGAATAATATGCTGGGCATGCATATTGTCCGCCCGATGCACAGGGCGCAACGGCAGCATTGCTTCGTTGATAGACTGGATATCACAAACGCCCATTTCTGCCAGCTTTTCAAAAAGCTTGGCTGCGATTTTACCGCAGATGACTGCATCGTCAGCTGCGCGGTGATGCTCAAAATCACCCAATTTGAAATACTCGGCAATCAAATCCAGCTTATGCTTGCCCAGCTCCGGCAACAGATTTTGAGACAAGGTCAAAGTGTCAACCGAGGTAATTTCGCAAGGGATACCCAGTGAAGCGCAGTTTCTGCGAATGAAGCAGGTATCAAACTCCGCATTGTGGGCGACTAAAACACTGCCTGACACAAATTCCATAAATTTTGACAGTGCTTCATCCAACTTCGGCGCGCCTTTGAGCATATCGTCATTGATGCCGGTAAGCTGAACGGTGTCCTGGCGCAGAGGCATACCGGGGTCTACAAAGGTCTGGAAACGTTCTGTTTCCACACCGTTTTTCATACGCACCGCACCAATTTCGATAATTCTATCAAAGCGGGGTCGCAATCCGGTGGTCTCCAAATCAAAGGCAACATACTCCTGGTCAAAGGACATATTTCGGTTGCCACGCACCGCAAGCGTATCGTCTACGTCATTGACATAGTAGCCCTCACAGCCGTACAGCACCTTGATGTCATCATCTGTGCCAGCCACTTTGGGCGCGCCTTTCCAGGATTCAATCACGTGCAGCGCCTCTGTGAATGACTGGACGCAGCCGTGGTCCGTAATGGCTATTGCCCGATGTCCCCAGGCCGCCGCCTGCTTGATGGCTGCTTCTGTGCTGGTAAGGGCGTCCATATTACTCATGTTGGTGTGCATATGCAGCTCTACGCGTTTTTCACCATGGGCGGTATCCTGCCGTTTTTCAATCTCGCCGGGCATAATCGCATTGGGACGAAGCACCATATCGCCCGTGAAATTGTCAATCATCAGCTTGCCTTGCACCTTAACAACTTTGCCCTCTTTGATACCCTCAAGGATGGGTTGTGCCTCTTTTTTCTCCATAAAGCGGCTGACCCGTACAGAGGATGTATTGTCGGTAATATCAAAATTAACAACCCAGGCATTGCGCTTGGGCAGTTCTTTGTGCTCCACAGAGAAGACTTTTCCCTGCACGATGACAATGCCCATATCCAGCGAAAGCTCTTGCATAGGCACAGCTTTGCCTTTGAAGGGTCGGCCATAAATGGCATTATTCTCCTGGGCTGGCTGGGCTTTCTTTTCTACGCTTACGCTTTGGGGTATCTGCTCAAGCATTCCCTCCCGCATTTTTGCCATAGCATCAAAAAGAGCCTGTCCGTCCAAAGACGCGCCAGCTTCAACAGTAATATCCACTGAAGCAGAAAATTTTTCTGCAAGCTGCCTGCGTACAATAGGAACGCACTCCTCCAGCACCGCTTTGCCATTAGCCGGCAGACGAATTGTCAGGTGATTTTCCTGCCAATCCCACCGGGCACCTGCCAAGCTGCCACGGCACATAGAATTAACCCCGACAAACATTGCCATAAGCTCTTCCGGTTCTATGTTCGGTAGCTCCGAGGGTGCAAATGTTGCTTGAATTGACAGACCTTGCAGTCCATAGGCTGCACAAATGCCCTCAGCAGCTTCATCCAAAAGCCGCTGAGGGATATATGCATCACTATGTATCACCGCTGTCACCTTGCGGGTCAGCGGGTCAATATCCGCAGCAGCCAGAGTGGCAGCAGACAGCAGTTCTGCTGCGTCATCTTTGGGACAATACTGGGGAAACATCTGCAAAAATCGGACTTGTTCGCTCATAAATGTTTATAATTCCTCTATTCTCCTGCATAATTCAGGGAGTAATTCATCGTAAGGAAGCTTGGCAATCTGCTGTCCCTTTTCAAACAGCATACCAAAGCCATCACCTCCGGCAATACCAATATCTGCTTCCCGGGCCTCTCCCGGGCCGTTGACAATGCAGCCCATAACTGCAACAGTGATCGGTTTTTTGCAATCCCGCAAAGCTTCGTCGACGCGGTTTACAAGACCAATCAAATCAATCTGCGTTCTGCCGCAGGTGGGGCAGGAAATGATATTCACGCCGTCTTTGCGTACACCGGCAGCTTTCAGAATATCCCGCGCCGCATACACCTCTTCCACAGGGTCATCGGTCAGGCTTACACGGATTGTATCACCAATACCGTCCAATAAAAGGGCACCGATACCCATTGCGGATTTCATAATGCCCATACGAACAGGTCCGGTTTCCGTCACACCGATGTGCAGAGGGTAATCACATTTTTCGCGGAACAGACGGGCTGCTTTCACCATCGTGGGAACCGTGGAGGATTTCATTGACACACAGGTATCGTAAAATCCAAACTTTTCCAGCAGTGCAATGTGTTCAAACGCACTTTCCACCAAAGCTTCTGCCGTAGGATGGCCGTACTTTTCCAAAAGCTTCTTATCTAAGCTGCCGCCATTGACGCCAATACGAATGGGAATATTTTTCTCCTTGCAGGCAGCCACAACGGCTTCTACCCGATCTTCCCCGCCGATATTGCCTGGATTGATACGAATTTTGGCTGCACCGGCATCCACCGAGGCTATCGCCAATTTGTAATCAAAATGAATATCTGCCACAATAGGCAACGATGATGCGGCGCAAATTTCAGATAAAGCTTTCGCAGCCGCCATATTGGGAACTGCAACACGGGCAATCTGACATCCGGCTTCTTTTAATGCCGCAATTTGGGCAAGACTGCCGGCAACATCCGTAGTTTTGGTGTTCAGCATAGACTGTATTGCCACAGGCGCACCGCCACCGATAAGAACATTACCCACTTTTATCTGTTTTGTCACACTATTCACCCCTTAAAAATCACAAAAATATCTTTAAACATCACAAGCGCCATAAAGCCAAGCAGCAACACCATACCGGCTGCGTGGATATAGCCCTCATATTTCGGATTGATTTTCTTCCTCGTAATTGCTTCAATTCCCGTAGTCAGCAGCAGCGCAACCACGCGTCCGCCATCCAGCGCCGGAATGGGCAGCAAATTCATAACCGCCAGGTTAATTGCGATAAACCCGCCAAAGGAAAGCATATTCAAAATAGCGTCCGAAACCTTTTCCGATGCCTCCGCGGTATCGGACATCATCTGCACTATGCCCACCGGTCCGGTCATATCCTGCAGTCCTGCCCGCCCGGAAATCAGCATTTGCAAACTTAAACGGGTTGTGCGGACAGTATTGATGGTGCTGAGCCATGCATAGTGAATTTTACTACCAAAGGTTGCTTTTTCCAATGTAAAATTCATACCATAGAGCATAATTTGATTGCCTGCATCATCGGTCACCTCGTGTTTTTCCATAAGAAGATCGTCCAGAAAAACCTTTTGTCCGTTTCGCTCCACCACCAAATCGTGGGTATCTCCGGGATTGAGAGCAAGCATCATACTGAAATCTGACTGGACGTAAATCTTTTCGCCGTCCACCTCTAAAATTTCATCACCAACCTGCAATCCGGACGCACCGGTAACTGTGCTATAGTCTTCAAAGCTTTCAATCACAGGAATGACAAATTCTTTGGCAGGCAAAAATACAATCAGAGTAATCAGCAGACCGGCAACAAAGTTCATAAAAGAACCTGCCACCAATATAATCAGCCGTTTCCACCATTTCGCCGCACCAAACGAACGGGGATTATCTGACTGAGAGTCCTCACCTTCCATAGCGCAGTAGCCGCCAATGGGAATACAGCGAATGGAGTATAAGGTCTCCCCTACCTGCTTTTTGAAAATAGCGGGACCCATAAAAATCGCAAATTCATTGACCTGCACACCGGAAGCTTTTGCCGCCAAAAAGTGGCCCAGTTCGTGGACAAAAATCAGCAGACTGAATAGCAAAATCGCAAAAACAATGCTCAAAATATTACCACCTTACTTTGCATTTCTCACCGCAAGACGCGCCAAGCGGTCAGCCTCCAAAATCTCTTCAAGGCTGGGATTTTGGATAAAGGGTACGGTTTCCACCGCAAGCTTTACCAAATCATAAATATCGTAAAATCCGATTTCATCCCGCAGGAACATCGCAACCGCCTCTTCGTTTGCACCGTTCATCACCGGGCAAGCTGTGCCACCCTTGGCTGCGCACTGCCTTGCCAGCGCAAGGCAAGGAAATGCTTCCATATCCGGCTTACAGAAGGAAAGCTCTCCGCAGGTTGTCAAATCCAGCGGTGCAACAGGACAAGGCATTCTTTCGGGATATGTCATTGCCAGCTGTATCGGAAGCCGCATATCGGGGCTACCCAGCTGTGCCATCACGGCACCGTCGGTAAATTCCACTAAGCTGTGCACGATACTCTGCCGGTGAATGACCACATCCACCTGCTCCAACGGCAGGTTATACAAACGCATAGCCTCGATAACCTCTAAGCCCTTGTTCATCAAGGTAGCGCAGTCCACCGTAATTTTTGCACCCATTTTCCAATTGGGATGACGAAGAGCATCAGCCTTGGTAACAACGCCCAGTTCCTCACGGTTTTTTCCAAAAAACGGGCCACCGGAACAAGTAAGCAAAATGCGTTTAATTTCCTTTTGGTTTTGGGTGCCCATCAAACACTGGAAAATGGCAGAGTGCTCCGAATCTACAGGAATAATCTCCACGCCGTTAAGCTTGGCTTCTGCCATAACCAGCTCACCGGCACAGACTAAGGTTTCTTTATTGGCAAGACCGATGCGCTTTTTGGCGCGAATAGCCGCCAAAGTAGGCTTCAGACCCACCATTCCCACAACCGCAGTAATGACGCAGTCAGCCTCGTCCATCGTTGCCGCCTGAATAAGCCCATCTTCTCCCCACAAAACCTGGGTAGACAAATCGGAAATTTCCTGCGCAAGTGCCTGGGCGGCTTCTTCTGTTGCCATAACTGCCAGCTTAGGCTTGTACGTGCGGCACTGCTCTGCCATTCTTTCCACATTTGTGCCGGCAGTTAAGGCACAAACCGGGATCTGCAAATGGTCGATAATATCTAAGGTCTGCCGGCCAATGGAGCCGGTTGAGCCCAGAATACTTACATTTTTTACCATAGTTTACACCGCAAAGGGCATCAGCAGTATCAAAATTTCTGCCAGAGGTCCTACCACTATCATAGAATCGAAACGGTCTAAAATGCCACCGTGACCGGGAATTAAATTGCCGTAATCCTTAATGCCGGTCTGCCGTTTAATCACACTGAAGCACAAATCGCCAAACACGCCGGCCACTGCGCCAAAGGTGCCATAGGCAAAGGCATACAGGAAATTCACAGTCATATTAAAGAACACGTTCAGTACAAGGCCGTAAATAATCACGCCCAAAACAGCGCCGGCTACGCCGCCAATCACACCTTCCACAGTTTTTTTAGGACTGATTGTGGGAGCGAGCTTATGCTTGCCGAATTTAAGTCCCACAAAATATGCGCCGGTGTCGGACATAAATGCCATAACAAAGGGAATGAGAATGAAGAAACGCCCATCCTTCCCTGCGTGAATCCGCACCAGAGAAGACAGCAGCAAGGGAATCACCACGCCTGCAACGATGCACAGGCCAACATCTCCAATCTTGATCGTTTCCTGATCGCGCATCATTTCCACAAACAGCGCAACCCAGAAAATTAGGATGCCCAAAAGCAGCCAGGCATATCCAACGCCAAGCCCGGACCACAAGGCACACCAGAAAGCAGATACCATACTGTATATGCAAAGTCTGGTATGGGTCATAAGACGGGTGCTGTGCAAAAGCTCATAGGCAGCAATGGCAGCCATAGCGCCAAACAAAATTGCGGTAAAAATCTTAGGGGCAGCCAGTACAACCAAAAGTAACAGCGGCAACAGGACGGCTGCAACGATAACTCGGGTTTTCATATCTATCTACACTCCTCCGAAACGGCGATTTCTGCCGTTGTATTCTGCAATGGCCTGATCCAAATCCTTTTCCGAAAAATCCGGCCAAAGCACATCCATAAACACAAATTCCGAATAAGCGGATTGCCACAACAGGAAGTTACTGGTCCGCAGCTCTCCGGAAGGACGAATAATGAGCTCCGGGTCGGGAATGTTTGCCGAATACAGGTAGCTTGAAAGCAGTTCCTCCGTCAAATGCTCAGGCGCATACTTTCCGGATGCCACATCTTTTGCAAATTCCCTACTGGCCTTCACCAGTTCATCCCGTCCGCCATAATTCAGGCAGAAGTTTACCTGCACATCGCCGAAACCGGCTGATTTTTTCTCAGCATCACGGCACAGCTCCTGCAGCTTAGGGGACAATCTGGTTAAATCACCAAAGAATTTGAAGCGGACGTGGTTTTTTTCCATATCCTGCAGCGCCTCTTTCAGATAATTGCCCAAAAGTTTCATAATGGCGCCCACTTCTTCTTCCGAACGTTTCCAGTTTTCTGTGGAAAACGCGTAAACCGTCAAATACTCCACACCTAATGTGCGGCAATAATTGGCAGTTCTGCGGAAGGTTTCTGCACCGGCAGCATGGCCGGCTGTACGGGGCAAGCCGCGTTTTTTCGCCCAACGTCCATTGCCGTCCATAATAATGGCAATATGTCTGGGAACAGGTTTACGTTCCATAAAAATTCCCTCTTAAAAGTATTTATAGTAGCATATTGGGGGTGCAAGCACCCCCAATCAAAATCACAAGGACATCAGTTCCTTTTCCTTGGCTGCCAAAGCCTCGTCAGCCTTCTTGATATACTTATCCAACAAATCCTGCAAATCCTTTTCTGCCTTCTTCTGCACATCTTCAGTGATTTCAGAATCCTTTTTCAGCTTCTTTACGAAATCCATACCGTCACGACGGATGTTACGCATTGCCACCTTAGCTTCCTCGGCATACTTTTTGACCTGCTTGGTCAAATCCTTACGGCGCTCCTCCGTCAGCTGGGGAAACACCAGGCGGATAACTTTGCCGTCATTTTGGGGGTTAATGCCCAAATCACTGGACTGGATTGCCTTCTGAATTTCCTTCAGCAAGGAGGTATCCCAGGGCTGAATGACCAGTGTGCGGGCATCGGGGGTGGAAATGGTTGCCACGCCGTTTAAGGGAGTTTCACTACCATAATATTCCACAGTAATTCTATCAAGAACCTTTGCATTGGCGCGACCTGCACGCACTGCACCAAACTCCTCGTCCAAATGAATTAAGGATTTCTCCATTCTCTTACTGTATTCAGAAAAATCTACGCTCATAATTAGTCCTCCTTCACAATAGTGCCGATTTTTTCACCGCAGGCAACGCGGTAGATATTTTCCGGATCTGCCAAAGCAAAGCAAACCAGGGTCATATGGTTGTCCATCGCCAGGGTCATTGCTGTGGTGTCCGTTGCTTTTAAGTGACGCGCCAACACTTCATCATAGGTCAGGCTGTCAAATTTTACTGCCGTGGGGTCCACATTGGGGTCGGCAGAGTAAATACCATCCACATTTTTTGCCATCAAAATGGCATCGGCTTCAATTTCCACACCGCGAAGCACCGCGCCGGTGTCGGTGGAGAAATAAGGGTTACCGGTTCCGGCGGCAAAGATTACCACCTTACCCTCATTTAAGTAACGGTCGGCAGTATCACGGGTGAAGTATTCGCAGAATTTGTTCATCTCCACTGCGCTGAGCACACGGGCATCCACACCGTGCTTTCCCAAAGCATCTGCCACCGCAATGGAGTTCATCACAGTCGCCAGCATACCCATAGCATCGCCGTGAGAACGCTGCATTTTATCTGCGCCATCCTTCACGCCACGCCAGAAATTGCCGCCACCGATGACAAGTCCAATCTGTACGCCTTGCGCCACACATTTGGCAATCACTTTGCACACAGAATTGATTACAGAAAAATCCAATCCTCTGTGGGCTTCGCCTGCCAAAGCTTCACCGCTGACCTTTAATAAGATTCGTTTGTATTTGATTTCAGGCATCTTAAAACAACTCCTCTCTAACGGATACTATTTTATAATAAATCTTACAAATTGACAACTATATTTTCTCATTTTCCGGAAAATGTTTTTAGAAAATTTATATTCTTTCTGCAAACTCTATTTTATTTCGAATATTGCGTTATTTTGGTTGCAAAAATCTTTCAAATCGGTTATAATATTTGCAAATTTTTCTAATAGAGAGGACGTATTATTTATGGCTGAAATCACAGAAAGCAAAAATTTCATCCATGCCTTTATTGAGGAAGACATTGCAGAGGGCGGTCGGTTTGCCGGTCAAACTGTGCACACCCGTTTTCCGCCTGAGCCTAATGGCTATCTGCACATCGGTCACTGCAAGGCCTTGATTATCGATTTCGGTACTGCCGAGAAATTTGGCGGTATGTGCAATCTGCGTATGGACGACACCAACCCCACAAAGGAGGACGTGGAGTTTGTGGAGGCCATCAAAGAAGATATCCGCTGGCTGGGCTTTGACTGGGCTGACCGTTTCTACTACGGCTCTGATTACTTTGAAAAAGACTACGAATTTGCCGTGGAGCTGATTAAAAAGGGACTGGCATATGTCTGCGAGCTGACTCCCGAGCAGGCAAAGGAAATGCGTGGTGACCTGAACACCCCTGCCACCTCCCCCTTCCGCGACAGGCCTATCGAGGAAAGTCTTGATTTGTTTGCCCGTATGCGCGCCGGTGAATTTGAAGATAACAAGTACACCCTGCGCGCCAAAATTGACCTTGCCTCCGGCAACTTCAATATGCGTGACCCGGTGATTTACCGGATTCGTCATATGCACCATCACCGTCAGGGTGACAAATGGTGTATCTATCCCATGTATGACTTTGCCCACCCCATTCAGGATGCACTGGAAGGCATTACCCACTCCCTGTGTTCTTTGGAGTTTGAAAACCACAGACCCCTTTACAACTGGGTTGTGGAAAATGTGTCTGTCCCCCACCATCCCCGTCAGATCGAATTTGCCCGTTTGGGTATCGACCACACTGTGCTGAGTAAGCGCAAATTAAGAGCTTTGGTGGAAAACGGCTATGTTTCCGGCTGGGATGACCCCCGTATGCCTACCCTGTGCGGTCTGCGCCGTCGCGGTTATACACCCAAGGCCATCCGCAATTTCTGCGACCGTGTGGGTGTTGCCAAATCTCCCAACACCATTGAGTATGCGTTCTTGGAGTACTGCCTGCGTGAGGACCTGAACGAAACAGCGCAGCGTGTCATGGCCGTTCTGAAGCCTGTGAAGCTGACCATTACCAACTATCCGGAAGGTCAAAGCGAAACATTCGAGGTTGAAAACAATCCTAATGACCCCGAAGCAGGTACCCGTCAGGTTACTTTCTCTAAGAATTTGTGGATTGAGGCCGACGATTTCCTGACTGAGCCTGTACCCAAGTTTAAGCGTCTGTATCCGGAAGGACCGGAGTGCCGCTTGAAAGGTGCTTACGTAATTAAATGCACCGGCTACAACACCGATGAAAACGGCAATGTGGTAGAGGTGCTTGCCACTTACGATCCTGAGTCCAAGGGCGGTGACCCTGCTGACGGACGGAAGATTAAGGGCGCTACCATTCACTGGGTGGATGCTGAAACCTGTGTAGAAGCCGAAGTGCGTCAGTACAGCAACCTCTTTGACGATGAAAATCCCGATGCTGCCGACAAGGATTTCCTCGCTTGCCTGAACCCCAATTCTCTGGAAGTGCTCACAGGCTGCAAGGTAGAAAGCAGTCTGAAAGATGCCAAAGCACCCGCCTCCTACCAGTTTATGCGTTTGGGCTACTTCTGCCCCGACAGCAAGGATTGCACGCCGAAGCATCTGGTTTTCAACCGAAGCGTCAGCCTGAAGGACAGCTTCAAACCTGCATAATAAGCAAAAGCCCTGAGCCAAACGGCTCAGGGCTTTATTATCTACTTAAGAGAAGAAATTACCGGTTTCTCCTAATTCTCCAAAGTTGCGGACCATATAGATACCAATTAAGATGACTGCAATAGCAGCGCAAATACCAAGGAAGATCAGAATACCTCTGCGGATTTTTTCACCGGTGGTCATAGGCGCAAAAACATCTCCCGTGGATTGCTTGACCCAAAAATTGATCATCCGGTGCTCTCTGCGCACAGCTCTATCCTGAGACTGATTTGTGTCCGTTAAATACGGATCATTGAAGATATTCTTAATAATACCCATAATCTTCACTCCTTTCTGCATTTATATTATATCATTTTTGTGGGGCTATGTATATATCGCAATATATACAAATAAATAATTCCAAAATTATCAATTGTAACAAAAAATCCCTCAAAATCCGTTGGACTTTGAGGGATTTCCTTATTTCTTATCTTTAATTTGGGCTTGCAGGTGCATAGAAAGAACTGCCAGAGAGGTTGCCATATTTTCGTTCTGCACCAGAATGTTGTCCGGAACATCCAAATGGGTAGGGGCAAAATTCCAAATTGCCTTGATACCACAGGCAATCATCTGGTCGCACACCTGCTGTGCACTCTCTGCCGGCACGGTGATAATGCCCATCAAAATCTTATTGGATGCGCAAAAGCTTTCCAACTGCTCCATTGCGTAAACGGTTCTGCCCTCTATGCGGTTGCTCACAGGCTTGGCATCAAAAGCCGCGCAAATATTAAGACCATAGGCGCAAAAACCGTTGTAGCCCAAAAGCGCCTGCCCCAACTTGCCTGTACCGACCAAGATTGCTTCGGTGGTATTATCGTAGCCTAAAAACTGACTGATGTCTTCAATCAAGCTTTCCCGCAGATAGCCGATTTTGGGACGCCCGCCGGAGGACACCATAGCCAAATCCTTTCGTACAAGCACCTCACCCATATTCAGGGCATTTGCCAAGGTGGTGGCGGATATATAAGGTGATGCATTTTCAGGCAGACTCTTTAAGTATGCTAAATATCCGGGTAACCGCTTTAAGACGGCTTTTGAAATCTCTTTCTGTTCCATAATCGTTCCCTTTCGATATCGCATATCGATAGTTATCTATATCGATATCAATTTTTATCGATTATAACAGATATTGCCATAAATTTCAAGTATTCGATAAAAATTTTATATACATGCGGTTTGGCGCAGAATTTCCTTCCGCAATTTCAGCATAATTCTCTTCTCCAAACGAGATATATAGGACTGGGAGATACCCATAAGCTCCGCCACATCCTTTTGTGTAAGCTCCTGGTGCCCCTCTAAGCCAAACCGCATCACCACGATTTTCTTTTCCCGTTCCGGAAGCTGACGCACCGCCTGCCGCAGCAATTGAAGGTCCACCGCATCCTCCATAGGCCTGCCAATCATATCCTCATCTGTGCCTAAAATGTCGGATAATAACAGTTCATTTCCGTCATAATCCATATTGATGGGCTCATCCAGTGATACCTCTGTTTTCTGATTTGCGATTTTGCGTATGTGCATCAAAATCTCATTTTCGATGCAACGGGAGGCATAGGTGGCAAGCTTGATATTTTTATCCAGCCGATAGGTATCCACCGCCTTGATGAGGCCAATGGTGCCGATGGAAATCAAATCCTCTAAATTCACACCTGTGTTTTCAAAACGGCGGGAGATAAATACCACCAAACGCAAGTTCCGCTCAATCAGCAGTTGCTTTGCCACTTCATCTCCCTGTTCCAAGGCAAGTAGCGCCTCTTTTTCACTTTCCCCCTTTAGCGGAGGCGGTAAAACATCACTGCCGCCGATATAATGAATTTCCCGATGTGACAACAACCCGATTTTTAACAAAAGTTTTTTAATACAATTCATACCGCCATACCTCCAGTTAATGCTTCATACGCCCCTTCCTTACTTAAGGAGTTCGGTGAAAAGGCAACTAAAGAACTTCCTTTCCATTTTCCGATTTTTACATCTGGTATCCTGAGTGCCAGCAGCAGTCCCGCCGGTTGCCCCACGCTGCTATAGGGAATTAAACGCAAACCAGGCAGCACTGACTGGGCAAGGGTTTCTACCGGATTGGATAGATGGGTTGCAGATAATCCTGTTATTTTGACCGCTGCATCCCGGGAAATGACCAGCACCGGTCTGCCGGTAACGGGGTCACGCAGAGAATTTCCGGTGTCCTGCAGTGCAGTTAAATGAATGTGTTTCTTCCCGTATTTCAGTTCCACCGGCAAATATGTTCTGCTGCCAAGGCAACTTTGAAAACCAAAGAAGCACAACGCTGCAAGTCCGGCAGCGCCCAAAAGCGCCCGCCAAACGCCACAGCTTCCAATTCCTGATGCAATGCCGCCCAATGCCATACTCAGCAGCAGAAACACCAGCGTTCTGCGAAAACCGCTGACAGAAAAGCCAAAGCACAAAAAACCAATTAACAGAAGGCTTATCAGTCGCCACAGAAAGTTTCCCAAAAAAGAAAAGCCGGGCACCATACACATCCCGCCATAAATGCCGCCCACCACCGCACCAATAGCTGCTCTACCCCAGCCAGTTGGATAGCCACACAATCTGTTTGTGCCCAACAGCAGCAAAAAGTCCACCAGAAAATTTAGAAGCATCACCAAATCCAGATATACTGTCATAACGCCGCCTCCTTATGTGAATGTACAGACAGTATAGCTTGGCTGATGAAAAAATCGCGTCAAATGCAGGTGCAGTTTTCATCCCATAATGCGGGGCAGCACCACATTGTTCTTTTGCCTATCCCCGGGATGTGAAAAATACGGCAGATGATTTTCTCATCTGCCGTTCATTTCTGTCGAGTCATCTCGCTGGATTGACCGAATATTTTTTTCTGCCTTAAACCGGGGTATCATAACCTCATGTCCGCAACCCAGGCATTTTAACCGGAAATCTGCGCCGGTTCTGAGTACGCGCCAACGTTTTTCCCCGCAGGGGTGGGCTTTTTTCATCACTAAGATATCTTGCAAACGAACATCCATCATTTGTCCCCCTTAATTGCGTCCCAGTACTGCTTTGCCGCCTGCTCCAGCTTGTTTTCCCCGTAGGAATAATACTTTGTTCCCACCAATTCATCGGGTAAATACTGCTGCGCAACCCAGCGACCCGGATAGTTGTGGGGATACTGATAGCCCTGCTCCCGCTCCTGGGTGTAAGTGTCTACGTGGACATTTTGCAAATGACGGGGAAAGTCTCCGCCCCTACCCTTTCGCACATCCTCCAGCGCCATATCCAAGGCGATATGACCGGTGTTGGACTTGGGCGAGGTTGCCATTAAAACGGCTGCATCTCCCAAGGGAATGCGCGCCTCGGGCATACCCACTTTCAGCGCCATATCCACACAGGCATTGACGATGGGAATAATCATCGGATAAGCAAGTCCTACATCCTCTGCCGCAACCACCATCAGACGACGGCAGGCAGATTGCATCTGTCCTGCCTCCAAAAGCCGCGCCAAATAATGTACTGCCGCATCCGGGTCAGAGCCACGGATGCTTTTTTGCAGCGCAGAAAGCAGGTCATAGTAGTTATCTCCGTCTCTGTCTGCCCGCAGGGCGCTTTTTTGCGTAACGGTTTTTGCATCCTCTAAAGTCAAATAAATGGTGTTATCTGTAATCACCGAAGCGGAGAACAACACCTCGACGGCATTCATTGCCTTTCTGAGGTCTCCGCCACAGGCGCCGGCAATGTACTCCAGCGCGCCCTCTTCCGGCTTTGCCTGCACGCTGTTGCGCTCCTCTAAGAAACAAACCGCCCGCTTGACCGCCTGCAAAGCAGCTGACGAGGAAATTTGCTTAAATTCAAACACAGTGGAACGGCTTAAAATAGCATTGAATACATAGAAATAGGGGTTTTCCGTGGTAGATGCAATGAGCGTAATCTTGCCGTTTTCAATATACTCCAAAAGAGATTGCTGCTGCTTTTTATTAAAGGACTGAATCTCATCCAGGTATAGCAGCACGCCATTGGGCGCCATAAAGGTATCCAGCTGCGCCACGATGTTCTTAATATCCGCCGTGGAGGCGGTGGTGGCGTTGAGCTGATATAAGGTGCGGTTGGTTTGCTTGGCAATAATATTGGCAACCGTGGTTTTTCCCGTGCCACTGGGGCCGTAGAAAATCATATTGGGAATGTTGCCGGATTGGATGAGCCGGCGCAGCACAGCTCCCTCAGCTAAAATATGCTCCTGTCCGTAGACCTCATCCAAGCTCTGCGGCCGTAAAAGGTCTGCTAATGGCTGATACATATACCGGTTCTCCTTTCTTAAAATGTTGCAACATCAGGATTGGCTTCCGGCACACCGTTTTCCACGGAAATTGCCGTAAGCACAGGGCCCAATTCACCCTTATAAAGCGGATGGTTCTCTGCCGAAATTTTGGCAGTCACCATCACCCAGGCTCGGGATTCTAATTGAGAAGCCTGCTGATAGCTGCAAGGAATGCCACAGAACTGAATATCGTCTGCGCAGCAGGTCATTACAAACCGACCGGGAGCAAACATATTCTCCTTCATCCGACGAAGAAGCGCTACCTGACCTTTGAAACGAACGGTTTTTCCGTGGTATTTTTGGGGCTCTTCCGTGATGTCCCGATACCAAACGGCGTAATCTGCATCGGCTATATCAATCACGGTTGCGTTGATGTCAAAGGGCAATGGGTCTTCAATCTCGTCAAATTGTGTAGTGCCATCCAAATAATCATACATAATGTCAATCCGGCGGTTAGCTGCCCGCACAATCTTGTGCAGCGGCATAATGTCCGCGCCGGGGGCAAGACGGTTAAACACCACCATCTGTCCGCCCACTAACTTGTCCATAACCAGATTGCGCATATTGGCGTTGTAGGCTTCAAAGGTGGTGGCATCGGCAAACATCACCTCTTGCGCCACAACCCAATTTTCCGGAAAACGGCTATAAATATCCCCCACCAGCTGCATACCGTTCAGCTCTGCCACAACGCGCTGGGCGTGGTATTTTTTCTCCAGTTCTTTCAGCTGCTTGGTGGTGACCTTTTGCTGGTCTAAGACTTCCAAATACACATTGGGGTACGGATAGGTGGAGGCATCATACTCCTCCTCACCTTCTTCAAACACCAAAAGCAGTGTCCGCTCCGCAGCATTGAAACGGGGATCTTCCAGGGTTTCCTGAATGAATTTGGTTTTTCCGGAATCCAAAAATCCGGTGAAGGCATATACAGGGATTTGCATAACAATTATACTCCAAACAATTCTGCAATCTCGTGTTCGTCTAACTGAGAGCCAATGACGCACAGCTTGCCGGTAATTTCTGCACTGCCACTGCGCCCATTGCTCTCGCCGGGCACATAGTCAAAATGTATCCAGCCGCCGTTCAGATCGGCAACAATGCCCTTGGCGCGAAGCACAAAACCGTATTCCCGGCTGTCTAACTTACGCAGAGCTGTTTCAATTTCTTCTACTGTGAATTTGCGTGCGGTTTCTACACCCCAAGAGGTAAATACCTCATCGGCATGGTGATGATGGTGATCGTGATGATCGTGATCGTGACCGCAGCAGCAATGCTCCTCATCGTGATGGTGCTCGTGGTGGTCGTGGTCATGGTGACCGCAGCAGCAATGCTCCTCGTCGTAATGGTGCTCGTGGTGGTCGTGGTCGTGACCACAGCAGCAATGCTCCTCATCATGGTGATGATGCTCGTGGTGGTCGTGATCGTGACCACAGCAGCAATGCTCCTCATCGTGGTGATGATGCTCGTGGTGGTCGTGATCGTGACCACAACAGCAATGCTCCTCAAGTCGGATCGTAGCCATGTCGTTCTGTGAGCCAAGGGGTTGC
>JAZRHG010000028.1:0-25561 GCA_045644625.1 Faecousia sp. | reverse complement strand
GGCAAAACGAAGTTTTGACGGAGGGAGAGAATATATCTCTCCCCCAGTCTTTTTACTTCGTAAAAACCCAGCCCCCACAACAGAGGGGGCCTTTTTATGCTTTATTGTGTTTGTAAAGGATTCCATTTGCCTTTTAAGTAGTGCCGCAGAAGCAGGGCAAATAAAACCAGGTTGTGTCCAATCATACACGCCCAGGCAGAAATGAGACCCAAGGATAAAAACACAGTACAAATCAGCGTGCCCACAATCCGCACGCCCCACATACTGCAAATATCAAACACAAAGGGGGTTTTGGTGTCTCCCACACCTTGCAGAAGACCCTGGATAATGATACCCACACCGTAAAAGGGCTCTGTCACCGCCACCATACGCAGCACCGCCCCGCCCAGAGAAATGACTGCCTGTTCCTTGGAGAATATGCCAACCAACTTGGGTGCAAAAGCAAATAGCAAACCACCGGAGAGCACCATCAGTCCGATTTCCACCAGCAAAAACAGTCTGGGAAGATCTCGCATCCGTTTTTTATCCTGCGCGCCGTAGGCGTTGCCTGCCAATGTTGCCGCGGCGGTCTGCATTCCGTAGCCGGGGATATAAAATGCCGATTCCACCGTGTTGGCGATGGTATGGGCTGCCGTTGCGGTTTCCCCCAACGCGTTAATCATTGTGGCAAACACCACATAGCCCATACTGGTGCCAAACCGCTGGAGCATATTGGGAAACGCCACCTTCAGACAGGGCTTCAGCACTTCCCAATCCGGACGGAGATTTTTCACCCTTGGGCGCAGCACCGGATGGCGCAGGAAGCTCACCGTCATCATAATGCCGCCCAGTGTAAAGGCAATGGCGCTGGCAATTGCCGCGCCCTCCACCTGCAAATCCGCGCCGTACAGCGTCATTTCATAGCCCAACAGATTGACTATCCGGGTAGGGAAAATCAGGAAAAAGTTCAGCACCACATTGATAACATTCATTGCCAAACTGATTTGCATAGGCTTTTTGGTGTCGCCTGCCGCCCGCAATGCGGTGCCAAACAAAATAATTGCGGTGCGGGGCAGCATAGGCAGATATAAAATAAAGAAATAGCGGGATGCCAAGCCCTGAATAGCCTGCTC
The DNA here is from genome assembly GCA_045644625.1 of Faecousia sp. Taxonomy (GTDB): domain Bacteria; phylum Bacillota; class Clostridia; order Oscillospirales; family Oscillospiraceae; genus Faecousia. The sequence goes on along the minus strand of JAZRHG010000028.1, from coordinate 24,449 downwards.
CACCTGCATCCACTTGGGGATGACGCCGCTAAGAGATAAGGTCAGCGCCGTGACCAGCGCGCCACAAATCAGTACCGCCAACACCGTCTGGGATGCGGCTTTACTGATGCGTTTTTCATCCCCTGCGCCGCCGGCTTGGGAAATGTAGGCCAAAAAGCCCACGCCCAAAGCGGCAATGGTGCCGTTAATCAGCCAGTTCAGCGTGCCGGTTGCGCCCACCGCCGCCGTGGCAGCCGTGCCCAGTGCGCCCACCATTGCGGTGTCGATATACTGCACGGAGGTTTGCAGCAGCTGCTCCAGCATCGTCGGCCAGGCAAGGGACCAAATGATTGGCAGCAGCGCCCAGTTCCATTTTCTGTTTTTAAGCGTCATTAGTGATATCTCCGTTTCCGCTGACAGGAATTGCCTCGCCCAAATATTCCGGCTTCGGCTTCAACATTGCGGTAAAAAAGTCCTTGTTGCGGGCTAAAATTTCCCGCATATCCCGATAAAGCTGCCCGCCGTAATCATCTCCGGCAGCCGCCACGCCGTAGGCATCCAGCCCCAGCGCCCGGGCCACATAAATGGCACGATACAGATGATATTTTTGGGTGACAATCACAATTCTCTCGGCGCAAAAAATCTCCTTCGCCCGATACATACTCTCGTAAGTAGAAAAGCCTGCGTGGTCCATAAATACGTGGGAAGACGGCACGCCGGCATCCATGGCGTAATCTTTCATTGTGTTCACTTCGTCATAGTAAGCCGTGCCGTGGTCACCGCTCATCAGAAGTCTTTCCGAAATCCCTGCCTGATACAGCTCCACACTTCGCGCCAAGCGGTCCCGCAGCATAGCCGTAGGTCTGCCCCCGGGCAGCACGCCGCAGCCCAGCACCAAAATGCAGTCCACATCCGCAAGACTCTCCGCCTGCTCCGCAGTAATCATATATTTCCCGCCGCCCTTGTGCACAACGCCGTTGATGGAAAGCATCAGCACAAGCCCCATGGCAAGGATATAGCACACAATTCGTGCAAATTTTTTGAAGAATTTTTTCATTCTGTTTTCCTCCGTACCTGTATTATAAAGGAAACACAGATAAAAAGCAATGGAAAAAGCCGACACCAAAAGGTGTCGGCTTTTGTGATTATTTAAAGGTTTCGGGGGACTTAAAGCCAGCGGAGCTTTCGGGAACATAGTCGCCAAAATACTTACTAAAGTCCATATCCAGATACTGGCACATCTCGTAGACTTCCACCATGGTGTTGTCGTTGACAGGAATGCCGTTTTCCATCAGGCGCTTTTCAGCCTCCACTTCTTTTTCACCGTGGGTGTAGATGCGGGTCTGACCGTCAGCCTTGGGTGCGTTACGCAGGTCTTCCAAGTAAGCGGACAGGTGCGCCTTGATGCCCTCAGCGTCGCCAAAGACCTTGGGGTCGATGACTAAGAAGCCGTGGCAGATGCCGCCCTTGCCGCCCACACCGGTCTTGTCGGAGGTGGTGCCCATAGAAATGATGGAGGAGAAAATCTCACACATCATTGCATAGCCGTAGCCCTTGTGACTGCCGGTATCCTCGGTGCTGCCGCCCAAAGGCATGATGCCGCCGCCGTTCTTGGCTGCGATGTTATCCAGCACATCAGCTGCATCGTTGGAGGGGTAGCCGTTCTTGTCCAGCGCCCAGCCATCGTGGAGGGCTTCGCCCTTCTTGTTGTAAACCTCTAACTTGCCGCGGGTAACCACGGTGGTGGAAGCATCGAAGAAGAAGTCATAGGGCTCAGCGGGAACTGCCAACGCAATGGGGTTGGTACCCAGCATTGCCATACGGCCGTAAGTAGGCACCATAATGGCGTTGGTGTTGGTAAAGGACATACCAATCATACCCTCGTCACAAGCCATCTTTGCATAGTAGCCGGCAATGCCGTAGTGGTTGGAGTTGCGGACGGTGACCATTGCCATGCCCACCTTCTTGGCCTTCTCAATGGCCATAGCCATTGCCTTGTGGCCCACAACCTGGCCCATACCGTCCTTGGCGTCGATGACTGCGGACACGGGGGTCTCAAACACCACATCGCCCTTGGACTCGATCTTAATCATACCCTTTTGGATGCTCTTATAGTAGCGGTACATTCTCTGCATGCCGTGGCTCTCGATGCCGATGCGGTCGGACATCAGAAGCACGTCAGAGATGATTTTTGCCTCCTCTGCATTGAAGCCAAACTTCTGGAATGCATCGTTGCACAAGGTGTTCAGGGTGTCATATTTCCAATATTGATATCCCATAATTTTTCTCCCTTTCAGGTTTTATAATAGACAACCTAAGTATAGCCGATTGCGCCATAAAATGCAATGACATTTTTTTCAATATTTGTTTTTGTGACTTTGTCACGGAAAGCACCCTTTTCATCGGGTATAATAAGGTCAGAAAACAACACAAGGAGGAATAGAATATGGCTTATATCAATGGTAATAAAAATAATTTTGAAACGGAAGTGCTACAATCTGACAAACCGGTCTTAGTCGACTTTTGGGCTTCCTGGTGCGGTCCTTGCCGGATGGTTGCGCCCTTTGTGGAGGAGATTGCCCAGGAGCGGGAAGACATCAAAGTAGTCAAAATCAATGTGGACGAAGAGCCGGAGCTTGCCGCAAAATTTCAAATTATGAGCATCCCCACCCTGATGGTGTTCAAAGAAGGCAATGTAGTAAACCACGCCTTAGGCGCTCTACCCAAGCACCAAATCCTCTCCATGCTGGAGGGCTAAACAAAAACGGACAACCTGCTAAGGTTGTCCGTTTGTCATTTCGACCAAACGCAGTGCGTGGAGAAATCTTCGCACTTGCATCTGTTTCTTAGTGCCAAGTTCCATTGCGTGAATGTATGATTGCCCCCGGCAATCATTGCGATTTTAGATTCGCTGCGCGGAGCACCACGGCTACGCTCGGGATGACAGCTCTATTCCAAAATGCTTTCCAATTTTTCTGTGTCAATAATTTCGATGGTGCCCCGGGTGAGCTTGACCATATCTTCCGTTTGGAAGTAGCGCAGCATTCTCGTGACCACCTCTCTGGGATTTCCCAAATGGTTTCCGATTTCCTCGTGGGTGATTTTTAGGGTCAGACTATCCTCCAGCACCGCCTCGTCCAGCAAAAACCGGGCAAGCCGCTTGTCGAAGCTTTTCCAAAGCACCTGCTCCATCAGCCACATCACATCGGAAAACCGGCTTGCCATCAGTTCATTGGTGTAGTTGGCAATGGCGGTGGACTCTGCCATCAAAGTCTTGTACACCTCCGGTGGAATGACCCAAAACGCCGTTTCTTTTTCCGCCTCCACAATGATGTCAAACTGAATGCTGCTAATCATACAGGCGGCAGAAAGCAAACACATATCCCCGCTCAGCAGCCGGTACAGGGTAATTTCCCGCCCGTCCTCGGAGAGGAAATAGGCGCGAAGCTGTCCGCTGTCCACCAGCAAAAGTCCCGTACACTGGATGCTGCCGTTATGCACCACCGCACCTTTTTCCGCCTTGCGCAAAACCGCGCTATCTTCCAATATCCGTTTCTGCTCCGGCGTCACCTTATCCCAAATGGGGAAATACTTAGAAAATTCCACTTTCCTCACCCCCCGGTGCTTTTCATTTTTTCTTTATTTTTAACAAAAGGTGCGCTATCAGCGGAAAATAAAGGACGGCAAAATACAACATTTTTGCTTTTCCAGTCAGTGCGGGAAATACTGTTTTTCTATATTGCCGCAGTACTTTTCTCATCTTTCTGCTATCACTGCTGAAAAGCTTATTTTGGGAATGGCACCGCCAGAAGCAACCCAGCGCATCTCTTTTTTGCCGATTTACATTTTCGGTTCTTCCAAATTTTTCTTCTGCTTCCCATACAAGTTTCCGACGCAAAAAGCGCGTCCAAAAACCGTCAAAGCTATAATTCCACGAGGTGTTATTGGCGTGATGTCTGACATAATACCATTTTTTGACGGTTCCTACGCAACTGGCGCCCTTGATCAGATTTTCATACAGAAAATAAAAATCCTCTCCTATAAAAAGATCTGTACGGAACCGGGTTTGACCCACCAAATCCCGGCGAACCATAGAACCGCCGATGCATCCAAATACAGAAGTGCCACCAAAGAGCGCTTCCACAGCCTCATCATTGTTTTGGAAATAGGTTTCGAGCAAATCAACCGGTGCAGCAATTCGTTGCCTTAACTTTTCCCAGTGATGTTCGGATACGCTCACAACACCGGTGCCTGCCATATCTGCACCGGTTTGCTGCATAGCGGATATCAGTGTCTCCAAAAGAGACGGATAGATTACATCGTCACTGTCCAAAAAGAAAAGAAATTCACCGGATGCTTCATCAATGGCCTTGTTGCGGGCAGCTGACACGCCGCAATGCCCCATAGAAAAGAGCCGGATGCGTGGCTCCTGCGCCGCAAGGTCTTTGCATATTTCGTATGTACGGTCCGATGAACCGTCATCAACAATGATTATCTCGAAATTCTGATAACTTTGCGCCAAAACCGAATCAATACACTCTTGAATATAGGTTTCCCGGTTATATACCGGAATTATCATTGAAATCTTACCGTCGGCAATCGTCATAAAAACCTTTCTGCCCTTAACCCTGGGCACCGGGTTCCATTCCTTTTTTCTTCTTTTAGTATAAATTATTTCTTCCACTTCGTCAACTAATGTGATTTTGTCACGGAAAAAGGCGCATTCAAGGGGTATACTAAAGAAAAAAGACGGGAGGTACTCCTATGGAACATATTTATGATGTGATTATCATCGGCGGCGGACCTGCCGGTTACACCGCAGCACTATACGCAACCCGGGCAGGATTGGACACCTTGGTGCTTGAAAAATTATCCCCCGGCGGGCAAATGACCCAAACCACGCAAATTGACAACTACCCCGGCTTCGAAGATGGCATTGATGGCATCGAACTGGGAGCAAAAATGAAAGCCGGTGCGGAGCGGTTCGGCGCGAAAACCAAATTTGCAGAAGTCTTATCCGTCAGCTTAACCGAGGATATCAAGAAAATCCAAACCAATAATGAAACCCTGCTTGCAAAAGCGGTCATCCTCGCCACCGGCGCAGGCCACCGGCACTTAGGGATCCAAACGGAAGAACAGTTTGTCGGGCGCGGCGTTGCCTACTGCGCCGCCTGCGACGGCATGTTCTACCGGGGCAAAACCGTAGCCGTCATCGGCGGCGGCAACTCCGCTGTGGCAGATGCAAGTCTTCTCTCCCGCATCTGCAAAGAGGTTATTCTCATCCACCGCCGGGATACCCTGCGGGCCACCAAAATTTACCATGACCAGCTGCAAAAAGCGGAAAATGTGACCTTCCGCTGGAACACAGTGGTCACAGAATTTTCAGGCGAGAGCCGCATTTCCGCCCTCAAGGTACAGGATGTAAACACCGGCGAAACCGAGGAAATTCCCGTGGATGGCGTGTTCATCAGCATCGGACGCAACCCGGTAACAAGCCTGTTCCAGGGACAGGTCGACTTAGACGAAAACGGCTATATCATCGCAGACGAAAGCACCCGCACCAACCTGTCCGGCGTGTTCGCCGTGGGCGATGTGCGCACCAAAGCCCTGCGGCAGGTGGTCACCGCCACCGCCGACGGCGCCACCGCCGCCCATTATGTAGAGGAATATTTGGCAACGGTAGGATAAAAGAGAGGGGAAACGCCCTCTCTTTTATTCTTCCTCAGCGATATTCTTCTGCTCATTTTGTAATTCCGTAAACAGGCGCATACCAACCTGCACACCATCCGTGAATGCCTGTTGTGCGTGGGAAACACATAGCCCACCGCCAATGTAAAAACCCGCTCGCATTCTGCCCAAGAAAGTTTGGACAACACCTTATCCAGCTCCTTAAACTGACAGCGAATTACAGAACCATCTACAGGGTTTGTATCTGTATAGTAGTAATAGAGCATATCCAAAATTGACTTGGCATCATCGTAGCCAAAATTAGGCGTTTGTTCTGCCAGAAAGGATTTTAGGTTCTCAATATAGCGGTTCATATCTTTATCTCCTTATACCAAATTGGGATATTTATAGTATACCGATTTGGTATAATAAAGTCAAGGGGGAATATATATGCAACGATTAAAAGAACTCCGAACAAAACGAAACATCTCACAGGTAAAGCTGGCAATGGATTTGGGTATGAGCCAAAACAGCATCAGCCGATATGAAACCGGCGAACGGGAAGCTGATTATGAAACCTTGATTGCCATTGCCGACTACTTTGGTGTTTCCGTCGATTACCTGTTAGGCCGGACAGATAACCCCAACATTTCGCAATAAACGGCAATTACAGGGGACGGTACTGTATCTTTTGGATTTGGCGCAGCGTAGCTGCGCGTACACGTTCAGGGACTCGTTTGCAAAAAAGCACACGCCACCTAAGAGGTTTGCCCTCATAGGTGGCGTGTTTTACTGTTCCTGTTTTGCTTTTACGGTGTTAATAGAGGCAATCAGCATCCGGCGGAGAGCCCCGCAGTCGTTTTGCAGCGGTTTATACTGCTCATCCGGAATGTAGCCGGTACGGTTAAGAAGTTCCAGCCAGTACTCCGACTCGTAACACTCCTTCAAAGCAATCTGCATTTTTGCTATAAAATCGGCAGTTCCGTGGGCATACTTAGACTCGTGAATGTTGGCACCAATAGAAGTACCAGAACGCAAGAGTTGATTTGTCAGCACGGATTCTCGCTTTATTTCTTTGATATGCTTGCACAGATTTACGATGTTTACAGCAAAATCCTTTGCCTTTTCCAGCATAATGCTTTCAGCCATAGATACCATCTCCTTTTGAACAAGCATAACACATAATCGCAAGGTTGTCATTAGCTAAATTACTTCGTAGCAAAATTGCTCGCTATGCTCACAGCTAAATTTCACTTCGTGAAGCTAAATTATATTCGCCCTCAGCTGCCCGCAGGCAATTTAGCTGGCGTAAGCCAATTTCGCTTGCAAAGCAAATTTAGCTCGCCGAAGGCAAATATAGCTGAGTCCTCTTCCGGTGTACCAAAAAAAGGCCGCCCAACCGGCAGCCTTTTTTTGGTACACCGGAAGGGACTCGAACCCCCAACCCTCGGAACCGGAATCCGATGCTCTATCCATTGAGCCACCGGTGCATAGCCCAATCATTATAACAGGCTTTTTTTCGTTTGTAAAGAGGGCATTTTTCAAATTATTCCCCCATACTTTCGGAAAAATTGTTGTTTTCTGCACAACTGTGTGTTATAATCACGAAAAAGGTTAACCTACAGGAGGGCATATTTATGGCCGTTATGCAAAATTTCCGTAGCGCATTGGGCGGTTTTAACCGTCAGGATGTTGTGAGCTACATTGAATATATGAACAACCGGCACAAAACTGAGATTGAGCAGTTAAATACCCAGCTGCAGACTGCGCAGGAGGCTTTGGCAAAAGCCGGCGGTGCCGCCAATGAAGAAGTGCTTGCCAAATTAGAGGCCGCAGAAGCCCGTTGCGCGGAGCTGGAAGCGCGGCTGGCGCAGACCCCTGCCGCAGACACCGAATTGGAGGCATATCGCCGTGCAGAACGGGCAGAGCGCCTTGCACGGGACCGTGCTAATCAGATTTACGGTCAGGCAAATGCCCTTTTGGCAGAGGCTACCCAGAAAATCGAGGCAGCATCGGACAGTTTCGGTACCATTTCTTCTCAACTTGCTGAGCAACTGGAAAAATCCAAGGCTGAGCTGCAAGAAGCCGTCGCCGCAATGTACGCCATCCGCCCCACAGAGGAATAAGTTTAATCGGAAAGTCGTTTGACTTTCCGATTTATTTTAAGAGGTTGTTATGAAAGTTTTTTACCCGGATTATTTTGACAAATTTCAGTGCATTGCCGCGGCGTGTCCCGACAGCTGCTGCAAGGAATGGGCGGTGGATATCGATTCCGAAACGGCAGCTTTTTATCGCAGTTTGTCCGGTGCTTTGGGCGACAGATTGCGGGCCGTTTTAACGGAAGATAACACGATGGTTTTGGAAAACGGCCGCTGCCCTATGTGGCGGCAGGACGGCCTCTGCGAAATTCAGGCGCAGTTAGGGCACGACGCCCTGTGTCAGACTTGTCGGGATTTCCCCCGCATCTGCCACGATTACGGAGACTTTGTGGAATATGGCTTGGAGCTATCCTGTCCGGAGGCTGCCAAGCTGATTTTAAGTGCAGAACATCATTGTTTTTTGGAAAAATCCGCCCCCGACCAAGATGCACCGGACTATGATTGCGAAATAATGGCAATCTTGCGGGAAAGCCGACAGGCGGTGCTTTCTTTTTTAGAAGAAAACTTGCCCTCGGGGCAGTCTCTGGCTGCCGTTTTGCTCTACGCACACCACGTGCAGTCTGCCATAGATGGCGGAGAATTGGACACCAATCCGCAGGATTGTTACCGGCAATGTCCCAGTTTCCAGGGGCAGGGAGATATTGGGGCTGTTTTGGCATTTTTTGGTCATTTGGAAATTCTGACAGACGCTTGGCGTGACCGCTTATCCCAGCCGCCAGCTGATATTCGTTGGTCTGCAGAGCTGCGGGCACTGGCGCGATACTTGGTGGCGCGTTATTGGCTGCAAGCCATCAGCGATTTCGACCTGGTCTGCAGGGCAAAACTGGTTGTCGCCGCCTGTCTGCTGGTTGGCGCGTTGGGCGGAAATGTTGCGGATACCGCGCAGCTTTTCTCCAAAGAAATTGAAAATGACCCTGACAACGTAGACGCAATTTTAGATGCCGCCTACTCCGCTCCGGCTTTAACCGATGTCAATTTGCTCGCCCTTTTGCTTGCCTAAAATTGCGAAAACCTCTTGACAAACGCCCCCGGTGTGGGTATAATACAAAAGCTGTCTGCAATCGCGGACGGAATTTGGGGGTATAGCTCAGCTGGGAGAGCGCTTGAATGGCATTCAAGAGGTCAGCGGTTCGATCCCGCTTATCTCCACCACAAAAGTTCTGAAAACTCCGGTTTTCAGAACTTTTTCCTTTGTTTTATATGTTAAAAAGCTTGATATTTCGCCCCTCGGTTTCGAGGGGCAAAACTTTTTGACCCAAAATTTACCCTATCTTGACCCAAATAACAACAATATCATATGGACTTGTTGATACGATCAAGGAGTTTTCGAATTGCCAATAATCGGTATCTTTGCAGTCTGCTTACAGTTTGGATACCGTGAGCATCCCAAAAACTCTCCATATTTGCCCTCTTTAAATTTCATCGGTGCTCCACATGCGGGGCAAATCTTTAGAATATCAACAGATGAAAGATCTACTGAGAGGTTAATTCTCTCGATTGTATCATGTCCAAAGAACGATATCAAACGATCCGTTGTGCCATCCATCACCCTGCAGAAATACTCATTTATGAAGATGCGGTACTCCTTGGTGTCATCGATTTTCAGTAGATCGAGGTATTCCGGGATTGTGATACCAAGAACAACTGAATGATGACGGCCAGTAGCATAATAGTGGCCAGCAAACAGATTCTTAAGTTCAGCACCGCTTAGATACCGTTCTTCGTACCCATTGTATACAGGTTTCTTTTCTGCCATAAAACAATCTCCTTTATTCGTCATCAAAATCATCCTCGAAATCCACAAAGGTGTCGCTGAAGCGAGTGACCGCATCTTTCCGGATAGGATCCTGTACATGCAGGTAATGTCTTGTCATATCAGCTTCCACATGTCCGGTCATGCTTCGAATCGTATCAATATCCACACCGATACCCTGCATCTGGCTGACATAGGTGTGCCGGCAACTGTGCGGTGTCAGCAAGCGCACACCTTCAATCGCTGTAATTGCCTGCTTGTACTGTTTCGAGAAGTAAGAGGGATTACAAGGCTGATCTTTTACACCAGCCTCCCAGATAAACTTCTTATCGGTATCCCGTAACCGGACAGCACAGCTCTGCAGTTTTGGCGGTACGGGGATGACACGATAGCTGTCATTGGATTTCGGTGTTCCTATCGCCACACCGCCTTTGATGCGGACCAACGCCTGCTCAATGGTGATCAGCGAACCATCTTCGCTAATATGCCGAGGCTCCAAACCCAGCAATTCCTGGGTTCTCATACCGGTGCCGATCATCAGGCGAATACTCCAACCGATTTTATCCTGCGGAAGCTTTGCCATCAGCAGTTTCACTTCGTCACCGGTGAAGGCCTCTTTCCGTTTCATCGGATTGGAAGAACGCATCTTCTCAGCAAAGCGTACCGGGTTCTTGTGGATTAAATCGTTGGCCTCTGCGTTGTTGAAAATCTGGAACAACATACCCCGGCATTGGGCAATGCCGGAGTCGGCCTTTCCCTCTGCCCGAAGGCGCTTGAGAAACTGCTCCACATGCATGGCTTTGATATCGTCCAGCCACATCTTGCCAAACTCGTTTTTCAGATGCCGTAGAGTGTACTTGTAGCCTTCTTTGGTGGTAGCCGTGACCTCAGTATGTTGCTCGTACCAAATGTCAGCCCATTGGGCAAATGTGTACTTCTTGCTCATGTCGATACCGGAAAGTTTCTTTTTCCGGTACTCTTCCAGCTTTTTCTTCACCTCGCTCTGTGTTTTTCCATACAAAGAGATGGTTTTGGGCTTGCCGTCGTCCCGGTAGCCATCCGTTACGCGGTATTCCCAACGCCCATCCGGTCTTTGACGAAGAGAACCTTCGCCGTTCATACGTTTACCTTTTGCCATGTTACCTTCCTTTCTCCAGTAACCAAGGCTCTCGCCTCTTTAGATTAATATAACTTTTCCGAAATGTAAAGAGCATCCGCCCATTTTTTAGCACAGCAAGACCGCTGCCAAAAGCAAATCCGAACCATTTCGACCACCCGCCCCTCTCTCTGTCAGTGCCATTGATCTGTGATACCAGATTACCAAAGCGTCGGTCCGATATATCGTACCATTATTTGTATGATTATAATTGGTGTAGAATTATGGCAAAAAATGCTGTATACTGTAAGAAATAAAGGGGGTAAACATTATGATGCCTACAATCAATGGAAAATCTTTTGTGGATTGCGGCGAAGCAGATCTGCAGATTTTGATTGATAATTCCGACTATCGAGAAGGAGATTACCTTGACTACAAGGCATCGTTCTCTTTCCTGGATATTCCTAAAAATGATCCCACGCGGCTGGAGCACATTGCAGAATTCCGAAGCGATGTGTGCCAGTTCGCCAATGCAGATGGTGGCTATTTAATATACGGTATCAAAGACAAAAAAGGCTTGGCAAGCGAAATTGTCGGCATTGATATTCCCGGGGATAATACTGATAAGTTTGAGCTTGAACGCAAAAACAATTTGGTGCCAATCATGCCTAAGATCCCACCGGTGAAATTCAAATTTATACCTTTGGTAAACGGAAAGTACGTTGTTGTCATCGCTGTAACGCGGGATAGCTACGCTCCCTATCTTCATTTGGAAGGAGAGCATGATTTCCGCATTTATAAGCGCGTTGGCAACGGCAAAAAAGCTCTTAGCTATTTGGAGTTGAAGAATATGTTTGTCCAATCTCGCTCACTTGAAAACGATGTGCTTTTATACAGACAGAATCGCCTGAATTATTTTCGGGATAATAACGGTTCTATCGCTGGTAAAACGTTACGGTTTATGCTGCTGCATATTATTCCGGAAACTTTCACAGATTCCACCTATAACCACAATGTTTATAAGCTAATGCGCAGCGGCAAAGCCAAGTATAGTCCCATGTTTTCTTCCATGGGTTGTAGCGAAACCCCTTTTCCCAATGTGGACGGGCTGCGTTATGGTCATTACCAAAATGCCTCTGAATGTTTTGTAAACAACAATGGTATTGTGGAATGCTTTTTGGCACTGGATGACGAGTATACCGGTAATTTGGATCGAAGCACTAACGAGTATCTAGCTCACAGTAAGCTGTGGGATAAAATTGAAAGTGTTGTAGCATACTATGCCGAGAACTTTCTTCCCTCCATTGACGCTTCCCGCGTATTTGTCTGCCTCTCCTTTGCCGGATGTAAGGGTCTTGTTACCGAAACAAAATCCCTCTATCACTTTGGCAACAACAGCGCCATTGATCGCAATGAACTGATCTGTTCACCAATCGCTTTCTATAAAGATAGTGATACTGACGAAACCCTCCGTGCCTTAAAGGTCGAGTACCTTCTTTCGATTGGTATCCGCTATGCCAAAGAACTGGATGATTTTGTTAACAAATCAAAATCTCCCTAATGCTACATAATTGTCACCTGCTGCAGGTTGCTCTGCAGCAGGTTTTTCTTGGTCAACTTTCCGTCTGGGCCTCCATCCATTCGAGCAATTTATTTTTGGGTACGACCAGCCGCCTGCCAATCTTGAGAGTTGGGAATCCTTTGGCGTGGAAAAGAGAGTATGCATTGGCCCGGGAAATTCCGAGCACTTGGGCCACCTCTTCTGCACTCAGTGTTAGGGGTAGTTGTTCCAAAGATGTGTAATTCTGTTTTCTCATTAAATATCCTCCTGTTCTAGTCCCTGTTCCTGTAGTAACTTTGTCACAGTAACCATTTGATCCATTTTTAATCTGTTCGGGATACGCACGTAGTACGGCACTATTTCACTCAAATGTTCCAGTGCTGCCTCTTCTGCTTCGGCAAAACTATCATAACGTTTGATTATTCCGCGCTTGAAACAATATAGACATCGTATGGCACTGGCATAATCCTTATGAATAATCACACCGTTATCTCCGCGTACCAGATACCTTTTCATCTCGCGCCCACCTCCCTTATGATCCACTTGTTTCGCTCTAAGCGATATGGGAACGAAATCTTTGACAGGCGGTTTTGCAGTGCCTCTATTTGCAGCTTTTCAATCCGCTCTGGCCGAGGTTCCTTATGTCCCTCGTGTTCTACGGCCAAAACAACTAACTTCCTAAATTCAGCTTGTTCTTGGTCATTCAGCTCCTGGTCACAATGTATCTCGCAAAAGTGCAACAATCTGTCTTTCGGAGGTACCTCTTCACCTTCTGGGAGGCCAAGCCATCCTTTCACAGCTTTTTGAAATGATACCTCGCCAATCAAAAGCGACGTATAGAAGTGCATCCTGCACCTTAAGGCAAAAAATGCCATCTCATTGGGGACTAGTTTGCCTTTACGGGTTAGGCTGAAATAATGTCTGAGCGAATCGTCACTGTCTCTCCAGAACTTCACTGCCATTTTCTCACGCTCATCAGAGGTTGCTTCTAAATAGCGATCATACCACTGAACCAACGAACCATATTCCATTTGGCGCCTACCAACTGCTTTCATATCCAGATTCATTACATACACATTCACCTGTTCGCCGGGTTTGAGTCTCTTTCTACCTAGCATCTGAATAAGGCTGGTTTTGTTGTCTGTCATAATCACTACATTGTGTAGTTCTTCCGACCAAATATTCGCCCCTGAATCCAGCACTGCAGTAGTAACCAAGACCTGCTGTTTGAAGTCTGATGTCTTCAGTAGATCGTTCCACTCGTCTGTCTCTTTACTCTCTGCATCCAGGTATAATGCCCGGCTACCTAGTTCTTTTGCGAATGCCTTTCCAACCGGTTTACTGCTCACAAAGACTAGCCACTTATCCTGCGGTTTCGTATTAATCATGTCTGCAATTTCGCCCAATTCATCAAAGAACTGAAGGTTGACGTGGCTGTAATCTGCAGGAAAATGATAGTAGAGAAAATCCCTTTGGAGTGCTCCTTGAAGGACGCCCGAAATGTCACGGTAGTTTCTCTTCTCGGCTTCAGCAAGCGGGACTAGAACTTCCTCAGGCGTGGCGGACATGTATATTCTTACAGCATGTTGAAACCTGCGCGTTAACAGGTTTACATAACATTCTGTCATGTTATTGAATTTGGAATCCGCAGACAGGATATGTATTTCGTCTGCTATAACGACGCCTATATTCCGGATCCATTTTTCATTTTCGGGATCCCTAAGAAATGCGGGCAACCGGTGGTAGGTGATCACACTGACAGGTCCAAAACGTTCCGTCTTACGGATTCCCTCATCGGTGAGCCTTCCTCGCAAAGGCGATTGAATTAGTTCCATAATTTTGAGCTTTTGCTGCGTACTAACTGCGACTCTGTTCGATATAATAAGCGCGGTCTTGCCGCCTTGGATGGCACGCCGGACAGCAACCTCGTTAGCAAAGGTTGTCTTGCCCCTTCCAGGTGGAGCATGAATCAGCACAGGATTCCTTGTGTTCCAGAACTCCAATTCTGGAGTAAGTGTCTCTACCACGTTATTTGAGTCACACTCAAATATCCGGTAAAAATCTGGGATGTAGTCGTCGTATATCGATACGACTTTAGCTTCAATTTTTGATGGTCCGTTGTTTTTTGATAGCATTAGAATAGCCTCCCTTATTTTGCACAAATAAATTTTTGTTGGAACTAATAATATGCTATCACAAAAATACTCCTACGTATATCCACGGATTCCGAAACGACTTTTTAAAATAATTTGAAAGAAAATTTGCCGAGAATCTGTTGTTTCTCGGCAAATTTGCAACATTTTCAATATATTTGATTGTTTTCCCCGCAATGCTTTTCGGAATTAATAATCATCCTCACTTTGTTTTTTGGGCTTCAGTTTTTCCACAGCTTCTTTTAAAGGAGAGCCATCCATTTTATATAACTGCATATACAGTTCATGAAAAGCATCATAATACTGGTGAGCTTTTTCGTTCTCATCACAATCTTTCGGTTCCAAGGACGGAAGTTCTATTGATTGTAGGGCAAAAATAAAATCAAATTCCTCATGATAGAATCTAGCCGCCTCTATATAATCACTTTCAGTCCACGCATGTTGTTTATTAACAGGAAACACTGCCAAAAGGACAACTAATAAATCAGCCATTATCCGCCTACGCATTATTTCTTCAGCAACTTCAGAATATTGATTTCGTTCATCTGTATAAATTATTTTCAGCAAGGTCTCTTCTCCAGGAACAGGATCCAACGGGTCGCTATTTTGCAAATACCTTACGGCACCCTTACTATCAAAACGTCCCCTAGCATCAAACAGATATCCTTCTATTTCAGAAAAGCGCCCAAAATACGCTGCTAACACCCCATTATGAAAATCGCAACACTCAATACCCTCTTTCTGTATGAATTTTCCTATATTCGCACAAAACATAAAATGATATGTACGCTCAATTTTTTGCACCAACACACATTTTGCTACGTATTCTATGTATTTTGGGAATTCTTTTTCTCCCTCCCAAAAACACTTTTCTATACGCTCAATTAATTTCATGTAATTGCATAATGCACAACACATCACTTCATTTTGTTTAGAATCTCGTTTAGATTTTCGATTTAGAAAGTGTCTTCTCAGCAAAAGAATATCTATAATTTGCAGATACCCATCTTTCCAGGCATCGCACCATGATAGCGTAACCAGGTCCAGTTCTCTTTTATTTTTCTTTATGTCGGGCTTCTTTTGACGCCTTGTTTTTTCTTTGGAGGCCTGTTCCTGACGTAGCTCAAACAAATCGCAATACTTTGCATATGCATTATATAACGCAACCGCCGTCTCTCTTTTGTTATCCTCTCCGTCTTTTGGGGAACATTTTTCTCCATATCTTATTTCAGAGAATTCCCTAATGTTTCTTCTAGAATTCTCATCTTTTTCCAACCACCATTCAATATAGATACCTGTAGCAATATTTACCATTTTGGTAAGTCTATGATCCGACAATACGCCAAGAATGTGTGTTGGATAAAATGAAGCTAACGCAGATCTGTACTCTTCTAAAAAGACTCTTGCTGCAATCTGAATATTCTTTACAGAAAAATCGCAATCAAGTGACTTGAAAATACGCTTGATAGACTTTTTCTGATTTTTCTGTTCTTTGTAGAAATCTATAATGAAGCGCTCCACATCTTTATAGTATTTTTCCATCAACTCCCTATTGGCACACTCCGGTACATTGGCGTTAATCAAATACCGTCCCTGGCTGTCTAAGGCACTCCAACGCATACGATTACTTACTATCTTCAACAACCACGGCTTCAATTTTTCCTGAGTTGAAATCTTTGCTTTCTCTAATCTTTTATTTCTCTCTGCTTGTATCTGCTCTGTTTTTTCTTCCATATGCATCCACCCTATTCAAAATAATTTCGCAACTTTCAATATAATTATAACAGCTGTTTTCAAATCGCACAACTCAGCACTTCTTGCTTTTGTCAGATCTGTCAGTGCTGTCAGAACATAATAAAAAGAAAAAGTACTTGTCATATGCTGACAAGTACTTTTCTCGTTCTAAACTATATGTGTTTCTAAAATACTATTCCCACACTATAGGTTGGCTGATAAGCAAAGGTGTTAAATCCTTATCTCAGTGGAAATTCAAAATAACCGTTTTCTTTATATTCTGGCAGTTTGCGAATTTCTTGCTCTATGGCCGCAACTGTTTCGTCGAAAGCTTCTTGGGTGAATAACCCCTCTGCTATCCATTCAGAGTGATGCGTTTTATTCCCATTGCCTTTGAGTGGAGTGATGTAAAGGTCTCTTTCATATGTATCCGGTGTTACCTTGCATTCAAATAGAATCTCATAATCATTTTCCCCAGTGCCGTACGGGGACTCAATGTCCGGCAGGCCCGACACGAGTTCTTCCAGTCTATATACGAGAAAATGAACAAATTTATCAAAAGGTGGTAGTTCTTTTTTTCTGCCTTGTTCCGCATTAGACTTTTCCAATTATACCAGATCCTTTCTGTTATTTTAGAAATTGTCCCCATAATTCTTTGTTGATAGTATCTTTGGGGTTCATAAGGAATAATCCTCACTTATGTATTTAGATTTTTTCGCAGCAGATCCTCATATTCTGCTGTAATTTGCTGCATAGCGGAGTTGCTGTCCGGGTGCTGGCAAACATCTGGATGGTACTTCTTTGCCAATGTCCTGTATTCCGCTTTTAGTATGGTTGCATCCGAATGTGCTTTTGCAGAAAACCAGCTTGTACCATATTGCGGTGTGACGGGTATATAACCATCCTGTTTGGATTTATTTTCACTGTTTCCGCTGGCATTGTAGCCATCCATATTGATAGCCAGCGAGGGATCTATTTCAGCAAAATCGGGAGCAACAAAGTATAAATCAGCATACTTATATAGTTTGGTTTCTTCCTTTGTTTGAGTTCTACTTAGTATGGAATAAAGAAAATCAGGTTCAAAATAAAGTCGGAACAAGAACTTTGCTAATGGCTCCTCACTGTTTCTTAGCTTATCCAGATTGTTTAGAGCGTATTTTATAGCATCGTTATAAGTTGAGCTTCTTTGCTTTTCCTTATTGTCCAACTCTTTTTCCGCATCAAGCTTGCTTTGAACGCAAGTGCGATATTCTTCGGCAAGTTCATTCTTCTTGCTATACAGATTCTCTAAATCTGAGCTGTAGGGGTCATTCTGTTCCAGATAAGCAATCCTACTTTTACATTGACTTTGCATAGAACTTATGCCGCTAAGTTTTAATTCGTAATGCGCCACTTTCAGTTTTTGTGTTGCAATTTCTTTTTCTAGCCTAATCATGTCGGGATCAAAAAGTAGAAACACTTGTTCTTTCAGTTTTGACTGTGTACCACACGCCAGCAATGTATAGTCGTACATCCAGCTGATGTCTATATCATCAGGCAGAGGTGGCAGTTTATGAGACTTTCGTATGGTGAGTATTTGTTCGGCTGCGGTGTCGTTTTTGAGAATCAGAGCATAATGCAACAGTGTAAGCCCGTAGCAATCACTTATTGAGTACCACGCCTTATCGATCTCTTTTCCGGAGCATAATGCGTTGTATACGTTAAACATTTGTCGGTTTCGGTAAATTGCAGAAAAGTATTCTATTGGGTATGTATGCGAATCTCCAAACTTTTTCCTAATTCTTGCAATTGTATCTTGAGCACTGCAAATATGGTTAATGCGTATTTGACAGTAAGCTAGCACATGCAGGTATGGCTCGTCGACAGGCGCAACATTAAATAGCTCGGATGTGGATTTGAGGTAATCCCCTTCAATTTGCAAAGATGCTTTATGAAGATAATCTTCCGAGAAAGAGTGATCTAAATCTGAAAGTTGAGAGAGCAAGGTTTCCATAAATCTAGTTGGGGGCTGCTGCAATTCATAAAGATCCGTGGACGAAAGCGCTCCCTCCACACTGTCTAAGTATGTTTGATACTTTTTCTCGTTGCATAAACGAAAAATGCTCTCTGCAATTAGAAATATTGCATCTTTTTTATAGATTGTATTTCTTGCTAAAACATCCAGTAATGCTTTTGCTCTTGCGGAGAGAAGACCGTGATCTATTTCGTTACGCCCTAAGGATAATACCCACTGGACTTGTTCATTGTATTGCTCCTGTGATAATTGCGAAGCCTCAAGAAGTTTTGTTTGGATTGTCTCCAAAATTAGTTGAATTTCTTTACCCGCTGTGTTTTTGAAAACAAGGGTACCATCATATATCCGGTAGTCTGCATTTTTATTTTGCAAATGGACAGACCCGCGTTCGTTTTCCTGAGTAATCAAATAATTGCACAGATCGGCATATGCAAACCGATTGCTGGGCATATCTTCTGCTCGGTTGGGATGCAGGTAAAACGCCTTGTTTGTAAACACAATTCCGTCAACAGTAATCGAGATAAGAGACAATGTTGATTTGGAAAAAGCAATAATACTTTCTCCATCTTTTATGCGATATGATTTATACACTGCCTCTGGTTTCTTGATTTTGAAAAGATCAAAACACACTTTGTTACACTTGAACTCAAACGAAACCAAAGTTCTTGCTGCTATACTGTTTATGTTTGCTATCTGCGCTAAATCGTCCATAGGATTCGCTCCTTTATAAGTAGATAGAATCATCTAATCGAAAAACTGGGCTACCGATTTAATACCGATAGCCCAGTCTGATTATGTGGTCAGAAATCTCATGACTATAATTTTTTATTTATTCTCCATGTATGCGGTTTTGTTTTTCCATCCCGACTTTTCTCTTTCCTAGGACAAGTCCCCGGTAAAGGTCTTCCGGCAGTGATTCCCCGAACGACTTTTGCACCGCACCATGTACAAATATATTCTATTGCTGATGGCTTAGTCGTCATAAGAAACATATACCTTGGTAGGTGTTACATCGTAACGAATTCTTCTTTTGCAGGAAGGGCAAACTTTTGTACCACCGCCGCTGGAATTGGTAGTAAATCCGAGAAGTTTTCCGCATTTGCACACAATACTTTTACGCTCACTCATAGTAGATTCCTCCTGTTGTTTATCTTTTGGAATATGGATTAGCCGGCGTTTAGGGCTATTGCTATTATAGCTTAGCAAAAATTACATGTCAATCACTTTAGCGATTAATAATTTATGATTGCTACAATGATTTGAAGCGTTTGGGAATAAGCAATACAATATTAACGAGGTGAGGGCATGAGCAATATTGCGAAAGAATTAGGTTTACGTATTCGTCAACTCAGAAATGAGAAGCATATGAGCCAAGAGGAGCTTGCATTTAAGGCAGGGATTAGCCCTGCACATTTGGGGCAAATTGAACGGGCTGTCAAAAACCCAACAATAGATACCATTGGCAAAATATCTTCTGCACTTGATGTTCCTGTGACTGAACTGTTTTCAGCAGAGCGAATTGCTGCTATCCCTCAAAACTTAACAATTGGAAAAATAAATGCGCAACTTGCTGATATGACTGAGGAAGAGCAGAAAGATATTCTGCGGATTATTCGTATATTCCGCAATTATCAGCACAAAAACACATAACCATAGAAGCAGATTATTTTTACTATCTTCATAGGCACCGCATGGAGCGTTTATGCCCCATGCGGTATTTTAAATAAAAAAATGTAGTGGCGAGTGCGTTTGAACGTGCACTCGCCACTTTACTTTTTTTGTTTCCAAATGCAAAATACCGACAGTGCCAGACTGACGCCCTTTGCAAAGAACTCTGCCAGTACCTTGGCGGGAATCATCATTTTGAAGCTTTCGCTCTATTGGCTTCAATAATAACCTCTGCCACACAAATAACCGCAATTGTTATTGCAAAACCGATAATCATAACAGTAATTTCAGACATAGTTCTAACCCCTTTCTTTTAGTTTTCTATAGAATGTTGACTTCGACATATCCAGCTCACGCATCGCAGCTACCGCTGTAATTTCTCCTCTTTTCCACGCTGACACAACCTTGTCATACTCAGGCCTGTCTAAAGGCTTACGACCCTGGTATTTGCCTTCCTGTTTCGCAATCTCAATACCTTCTCTCTGCCTCTGAAGTAAGTATTCTCGCTCCAATTGGGCCACTGCTCCAAAAATTGTCAGGACGAACCGACCGCTGGGCGAAGAGGTGTCCAGCGCCTCTTTTTTGCTGACAAATTCAACACCCTTTGCTGTCAGCTGTTCTACCAGTTCCAGCAGATCCCGCGTACATCGAGCGAACCTGGATATGCTTTCTACAATTACCGTGTCCCCTTCACGGACAAATTCCATCATTTTCTTAAGCTCCGGACGGCTTAGGTCTTTTCCGCTTTGCTTGTCAATGAATATCCGTTCAACACCCAATTCTTGCATCAGCACCTCTTGTCTGGCAGGATTTTGGCTCTGTGTGCTGACGCGAATATATCCAACTTTCATCTCCAAATTACCTTTCTGTCCCGATAGGGTCCCTTATTGACTGGGATATATCCCAAAATCAAAAAGCAACCCATACGGGACATTTTTGACCTGCATTTGCGTGTACCGTATGGGTATACTCTAAAAGAACCTTTAATACCCACACAAAATCTCTTCCACATCAGAAATGGAGAGTCCTTCTGCCAACATTGCATCCACATCCTCTTTACGAAAACCATAATAGGTCGACATGGACTTCAGAAAAGATATATACTCATCTTCCGGTGACGCTTTTTGCGAAGGCTGGCCTAAATCGTAATCCTGGAACCAGGCATTGTATATCGCACTATAGAGGTTCCTGTCATCAAAACTTCCATAGATCATACGGCCTTTCGAATCAATACGGAGTATTTGCCCGCTGGATACATCAATCTTTATGCACGTTCCCAGTGGGAACAAAATTCTCTTCAACGCATTTTGCATAATCTCTGCCGTACTGGTGTACAAGTACAAATTAAGATCCTTAAAATATACAATGTGGAGCGGATTGTCGCCTTTGACAAAATAGATGTCATCGTTGTCAGACAGCACTGTTATGCATACAGACCCCTCTAGTTTTTCCGCCATCTTCTGTAGGCTCATAAACGACAGTTCTCCCTGCGCTTCAAGTAACTGCACGGCAACATAGGAATCCGTTTCTATCTTTGTTTTTGGTAATTGCATCTGTTTACGAAGCAAAGAATCATTAAAGAGCACTCCATTATGTGCCAGGGCGAAAGAATGACCACCCATTTCTCCAAGAAACGGGTGGTTGTTTTGGCTCCGAAAAGCTGAGCCCTGTGTTGTCGCACGCGTATGGCCAGTCACCACAGTTGCCTGCAGCGGCACACGAAACCACATGCAGTGCGCCGGTATCGGTCTTTTGTAAATATTCAGCTTTCCGTCAGCGTTGTATGCAATGCCAGTAGCATCTGTTCCTCGGCTTTCTGACGCCGTCGCCAACGCTGACAAGATGTTCGCTCTTTGCTTTCGTGTCAGTTTATGTCCTGCATCTACAAATCCAAACAGTCCACACATAATTACACCTCCTGTTCTGCATCAACAGCTTCATTGATATACAAACGGCGTTCTTTGAGATATGTAATAATCTCGGGCTGTGTAAAACCTGCCACAAATGACGTCCAAGACATATTCTTCACCTCTTCATCAGTCATATAGCAGGCGCAGTCAACAAGCTTGTCAACCATCATGACCGTTGCGCGGAATGTGGTGTAGCGCAATGTACCTCGCCACATGCGCAGCTCTACTGTGTCGTTATTGGTTAGATTCACCGCCGTGTAGCGCTCACCTGAAAACGCATTTTTGGCATGGTCAAGAATCTCTCTAGGCTGACCTCGCAGCCCATATCGCCTTGCCCACTGCTGAAGGCTTGCCTGCGTCCGTCTGGAGAATTTAAGCAGTTCATTCCAAAATAGTTCAAAGAGGAACAGCAACCGCGCAATAGTGGCCTCCTGTTCTTCTTCCGTAGCACCAAACGCGGTTCTATTGATATGGAAGTGAAGTCCACAGGTTCCAGGGGTATGAGAGCGATACCCCAGCTGCTTCGCTTTTTCCATAACCTCTGCCCATGGCATTTCATTTAGATGATAGTTGACCGTGCACGGATGGCTTATCAGCTCAATTCCCTCCGATAAACTACCATCATGCTTCGCATATAATCGTTCCTCATTTTGATTTGCTACCTCCAGGATTTTTCGGGCATTGGAATCCGACTCACCAGCACCATCTATCTCCAACTCGATCCCCATGTATCGCTCACCGGAACCATAGAAGTGAAATTCCGGACGATAATAGTAGTCATGAATGTACTGGTTATCTACAAACCGGGTATGACACTCATAGCAGCGCGCATCATAACTATCATCATCAATATAATAGGCATCGTCATAATGGATCACCCGGCCGCAATCCACACAAGTGGTGTAGTGATGATCATAGCACCGCTGACACAAACCCGTACGATCGCTCTCATCATCCCTCCAGATCCGGTTTCCACACTGATTACACGTCAGGGTCTTTTCTTCCAAGCAGTCCGGGCACAACAACAGCCCGTCAAATTCAGTCAGCACCCCCTTGTCGAACCTTCTGCCACACTGACTGCAGATGTGGCTGCTTTTTTTGCGTTCCATATATTTACCTCCAAATAAAATTAGCCCAGAGCTTTCGCCCTGGGCTTTCACGAAGATAATATATAATTCAAAAGTTCTTATATTACCGCCTAATCTAAAGTATTGCTCTTTTTGAATGCAGACACGATATAGTAATCATCCACACCAATTTCCTATATATGATCAATACTTGTTCTTTTTGAAGAGTAGATTCCACCAAAATCCAATGAAGAAGCTAACAAAAAAACGGATCATAAGATACTCCTTTCCAAAAATATACAATTTGTACGAAGCTTATTGCAGCAAAACTAAACATCAGAAAACACTCACAGCATAAAGCTGCCGGTTTCGTGGCTATCGATAGCAAAACGGAACAAGTCACCCTTACCAACGGCTGCGAAATAGCCGTTGTGTAGATCAGCATAGTGCTTGTCGATCAGTTCCAGTGTTTCTCTTAATTGCATCATTGCAGCCACTTCATGCTTGCAGGTATATCCGCAGGGGCAGCTGCAAATAAGATTGCGAACTTCACCGCCAGCAAAGTCAAACTCTACCTCGTAAGCGTGTTCGCCTTCTACAACAGCTTTGCCATGACCTGCATTCACGCAGACGTACCGCACATAGTTGTCCATGTAATACTCCCGACCACGTTCCCAAACAGCCTGAGACACCTTCATGTCACCTAACTTGTCCAAGATAATCACCGTATCATCATTGCCCGTTTCAAACTCATCCTCAGGCTTTACTGGAGGCAAATACCAAGTACGGATCTTCTCATAAGGCACCACCGTTTCATCGAAGCTGATGAAGTGAGAGCCTGCCATGTGCATCTGACCGGACACTTTAGTATCCGCCACACTGATGACCTTTTTGTAGTCCGTCACCTTGATCTTGAAGTTCTTGTTGACTTCACGGACAACACCACGGATGCCCTCCAGCTTGCCATCCACAAAAACGAAATCGCCCCGCTTCAGGTCAAACTGATCGTTGAAGTATGTAAGCGTCTGATTACGTTCTGGGAAATGCACCTGTACCAAACTCTTCACCGGCACAGTTGCCTGTTGAACCAGCGGCTCCATCTCCACCTTTTTGGACTCATCATTAAACGCAAAACCAATAGGAAACTTCATTCTGTTTCCCTCCTTTCCCTTTGTGATGCTATCGTATCAAACTATCAGTCCAATAAAACACACCTTTCTCAAACACTATCGAAAAGCACTATATTTATTTTGGGTGCAAAAAAATATCTTGATAAACCAAACGGTTCCGATTCAGAAAAGTCCGAACCAGAACCGCTCATTAATCAGTATTAACTTTTCTCTTTATAAGAAACTATTACCCAACAGTTCAATTTAAAAACATTTTATTCTTTGATACTTTTCCAAGTATAGTCAACGTTTGTTTTCTCAATTACTTTTTGGTTTTCCTTAAGTATTCTTTTGTTTTCTACATCAAATTCAGAAAGATAATACAGCTCATCCGTTTCGTAAACTATTGCATATCCGTCCGTTGTGATGCGATACTCTGTCGTCGTAGCTGCAGTATAATATCCTGCAAAATAAAAATACAAAATATTTACAGCAATAAGAATCATCAGCAATATGACAGCGCCTTTTTTAGTCATAGGTTTAGTTTGGCTTTTCTGAGGTCTTGTAGCAATAAGGAAA
>JAZRHG010000027.1:0-9637 GCA_045644625.1 Faecousia sp. | reverse complement strand
CCGGGAAGGTGATGACAAAGCCGTGACGCAAATCGGAGTGACCGCAGCGTTCGTTGTCCGCATCGGAAATAAACATACCGCAAATATCCTCAGCAGTATGGGCCATCAACCGGTAAGGCAGAGATTTATAAACCTCTTCCTTGATTTCGTCCGGGTCCGGACCGAACACACGGGGACGGGCAATCAGCACCTGCTCACCGACACCGATGAGCAAGTTGGCGTTTGCCCCCAAGAAAGGATAAATGAGGTCAAAATGCTCCACCACCACACGGCGACCCTTGTTCAGGGCTTCGTGAATGGCATCTTGCGGCTCGCTCATCTGGGTAAAGCCGTTTTCAAAGCGAACATCCAAATGGTAAGTGTGGGGCGCAAAATAGGCAAAGCCCCGATCCTGCTCCAAAATGGGCAGAGGGCGGACATATACGCCGTTATCGTCGTTGGTCAGTTCCAAACCGGGGAACATACCCCGGATGAGGTTACTCTTGCCGGAGCCTGCCTCGCCGATAATGCCGATAAGCTTATCGTTGGGATTTAGGTACATCTGCGCCAGCTGCTGACCCAAGTCCAGCATACGGTGGGCACCGCGAGGTGCGTAGTAGCTGCTAAGTAAATGGGTAGGTCTGCTCTTTGCCATAATAAAACCTCCTATTTCACAAAACCTTTTGTTTTTAAGTATTCCAAAGTAGTGGGCGGCACCAGTTTTTCAAGTTCTTCCCAAGCCTCTTGTTTCATCAGCTCCCGCACGCGGCTGGCGCTGATCGGCGTATCCTCCAAAGTCTTTCTGGAAATTTCCACCACCTCCACCCCCAACCGGGGCAGGATTTGTTTCATTGTTTCGTTGTAAGATGCGGTGACTTGACAGTTTGGCTCTGTGCCCACAAAGCGGGTGGTGATGCCAAAATGTGGGGCATAGTGGGCGCCAAACACCTGACAGTCCAGCGCGCACTGAATGGTATCTATGGGCGCAGAGTCCTTTAGAAAATAGGTGGGGAATGTGGCAGAGGATATGAGGTAAGGTCCTGTGGGCAGCACCGTCACATTTTGCAGGTCTTCTGTCCCCTGCTTCACCATTTCCAGCCGCTGGGCAAAGGAAAATTGACTCTTGTCCTCTGAAAGCACAAACACATACAGCCAGTGGCACTGCCTGGCGGCAGTTTCAATCAAGTACCGGTGTCCTAAGGTAAAGGGGTTGCAGTTTGCCACCACGCAGCCGATTTTCCCCTGCGCCTGCGGCTTTTCCAGCCCCTGCAAAAATGTGCCGATGCCGTCTTTGACGCTTTCCATCAAAAGCACATCCTCACTGTTGGCCACGGGGGAGAAAAACAGCGGGGTGAACAGCTTTTCGTTCTTCGGCTTGGTGTATAAAAACAGGTGGGAAAAACCCTGGCTTTGCGCATCCTGCCGCAGGGCAGTCATTAATGTAGCGGTCAGCCCCTGCCCCTGATAAGCGCCATCCACCGCCACACACTTGATTAAATTCCCCTGTCTTGAACCGGTGGCAGCCAGCGTATCTCCATCCCAGATAAGGCAGGTAATTTCCATATTTTCATCCGGCTGCAAGCCCTCCTGCCGCAGAAGCGCTTCCCAGGCTTGCTTCTTTTTGTACCGCAAGTGTAAGGAAAGTTCCACATCCATAGCCTTCCCCCCTTTCTTTTTCTTCATTATACACCACTTCTTACCCATAAGTAAAGAAGAAAGTGATTGCTTTTTACAAAAAGGTATTATATAATAACCATAAATTGTGACAATGCAATTGACACATTTAGAAGGAGTGACGATATGGATATTCAGAAGAAAGCATCTGCCGGCACCTTAGAGTCCAGCGATGCCTATGTGGAAATCGAGCCGGGTAAGGGTATCGAGATTTTTGTAGACTCTGTGGTACAGGGTCAGTTTGGCGAAAGCATTCATCAGGTGGTGCAGGAAGTTTTGCAGGAACAGAATGTAGAAAACGCCTCTGTGCGCGTGCTGGACAGAGGCGCGCTGGCCTGCGTGCTGCGCGCCCGTGTGGAAACCGCCATTTTGCGGGGAAAGGAGTAATCAGATGCGTCGTAGTATGTTGTTTTTGCCGGGTAATAACCCCAATATGCTGATCAACGGCGGCTGCCTGGGCGCCGATGCGGTGATTTTCGATTTGGAGGATGCAGTTTCTCCTGCGGAAAAGGATGCTGCCCGCATTTTGGTGCGCAACACCTTCCGCTATATGGATTTTGGCACTTGCGAGCGGATTGTCCGCATCAACTCTGCCGACACCGCCTTTTGGCAGGCAGATTTGGACGAAATCGTTCCCCAAAAGCCGGAGATGATTTTGCTCCCCAAGACAAACACCCCGGAAGATGTGCAGGTGGTGGACGATTATATGACCAAACTGGAAGAAAAATTAGGCTTCCCAAAAAACACCGTGGCGCTGATGCCCCTGATTGAAACCGCAATGGGCGTGGAAAACGCCTATCAGATTGCCTCTGCATCTTCCCGCGTGCAAGCCATTTTCTTAGGCGCTGAGGACCTAACTGCCGACCTGCAGTGCAAGCGCACCAAGGAAGGCGCGGAAATTGCCTACGCCCGCAGCCGTATGGTGATGGCAGCCAGAGCTGCCGGCGTTGCGGTGTATGACACCCCCTTCACCGGTGTGGACGATGACGAAGGCATCGTCACCGACACCCAGTACGCCAAGGGCTTGGGCTTCAGCGGCAAGGCCTCTATTTCCCCCCGCCACGTAGAGGTAATTAACCGGATTTTCAGCCCCACCGAAAAGGAAATTGACTATGCCTACGAGGTGTTGGAAGCCATCGAACTTGCCAACCGGCAGGGCAAGGGTGCCATTGCCCTCCACGGCAAAATGATAGACGCCCCCATTGTCAACCGGGCAAAGCAGACGGTTGCTATGGCAGAACAATTAGGTTTGGGAAGGGAGTAAGACGAAATGCGCAAATTGGTAAAAAATTTAGAAGAGGCCATTTCTTTGGCAGGTCTTCGTGACGGTATGACCATCTCCTTCCACCACCACCTGCGCAACGGTGACTTTGTGCTGAATATGGTGCTGGAGCAGGCGGCAAAAATGGGCATTCGGGAGCTGAACATCAATGCCAGCTCTGTGTTCGACTGCCACACCCCCGTAATTGAACATATCAAAAACCACGTGGGCACCGGCATGCAGTGGAACTATATGGCAGCCGGCGTAGGCCGCGCCATCTCTGAGGGCATTTTGGAAAAGCCGGTGGAGTTCCGCTCCCACGGCACCCGCCCTCGCGACATCGCCTGCGGCAGAACCCCCATTGATGTGGCTTTCATTGCTGCCCCCGCCTCTGACCCTATGGGCAACTGCACCGGTAAATATGGCAAATCCGCCTGCGGCAGCTTAGGCTACGCGGTGGCAGATGCTATGTATGCCAAAAAAGTGGTGGCCATCACCGACACTCTGGTAGACTACCCCTTGCAGGACTTCTCCATTTCCGAAAACTATGTAGATTACGTGGTGCAGGTGGATGCCATCGGCGACCCCAAGGGCATCGTCTCCGGCACCACCCAAATCACCCGGGACCCGGTGGGTCTGGTGATGGCATCCCACGCCGCCAAGGTGATGGAAGCCTCCGCTCTACTCAAAGGCGGCTTCTGCTTCCAGACCGGCGCCGGCGGCGCATCTTTGGCAGCTGCCAAATTCTTAAAAGACATTATGCTTCAGAAGAAAATCCAGGGCAGTTTTGGCTTGGGCGGCATCACCGAATACTTAGTGGATATGCTGCAGGCAGGCTGCTTCCGCAACTTAATGGACGTGCAGTGCTTCGATTTGAAGGCTGTGGAGTCTCTGCGCAGTGACCCCCGCCATCAAGAAATTTCCGCCCTGCAATATGCCGCCCCCAATCCCCGTGGCAGCGTGGCAGAAAATTTGGACGTGGTTATTTTGGGCGCAACGGAAATCGACACCGACTTTAATGTCAATGTCCACACCGACTCCAACGGCTACATTATGGGCGGCAGCGGCGGCCACACCGACGTTGCCTACGGCTCCAAGCTGTGTATGATTATCGCGCCCATGTTCCGGGCAAGACTGCCCATCGTCACCGACCGCGTCACCTGCATCTCCACCCCCGGTCAGGATGTGAATGTGTTGGTCACTCAGGGCGGCATTGCCGTCAACCCCAAAAACGGAGAGCTGAAAGAAAAGCTTCTTTCTGCCGGACTGCCGGTGGTGGACATTGAAAAGCTGAAAGAAAAGACGGAAGCCATCACCGGCGCGCCCCAAAAGCTTCCCCACGGCGACCGTGTGGTTGCCCACGTCATCGGCCGTGACGGAGAAATTCAGGATAAGATTTATAACGTAACGAGGTAATGTATGGATCAGGTATTTCGCATTGACCCCAATGCAGAGATTCCCATATATCAGCAGTTGGTGGACAGCATCACCCTTGCCATGAAGCAGGGTGTGCTCCAGCCCAACGAAAAGCTGCCCACCGTGCAGGAGGTGTCCTCCCGTCTGCAGATTGCCCGGGGTACCATCAAGCGGGTTTATGACGAATTAGAACACAAAGGCTTGGTGGAAAAAACCCAGGGCAGAGGCACCTTTGTCAAATTTAAGCCCTCCGACTCTGCCAGCCGCAAGGAACGGGCAATGGCAGCCATTGACCAGATGTTTCTGCAGATGGAGGAACTGGGCCTTTCTGCCGCGGAAATCAATATCTTTTTGAACCTGCGGCTTCGTCAGCGGGAGGAAGCCGAGGCGATGATGAAAATTGCCTTGGTGGAATGCAACCCGGAGGTACTGTCCCTGTTGGGCGAGCAGCTGCACCACTTAAAGCAGCTTGAGCTTTACTCCTTCCTGTTCGACGAGGTACAAAAGTACCCCTACAAGTTAGAGGAGGATTTTGACCTGGTGATAACCACCGCCACCCACGCACCCTATTTAGAGCAGCAGATGTCCCAGCCGAAAAAACTGGCGCGGGTAGCCCTGCGGCTGTCACCGGAAAGCTTAACCGAGCTCATTCGTCTGCGGCCGGAGCAGCAGGTGGGTATGCTCAGCTACAGCAAGCGTTTTACCAAGCTGCAGGAAGATGCCTGCCGGATTTACGCCGAGGACGTCTGCTTCCGAAAAGGCGAGCTGTTCGGCACAGCCGAGGAGACGGAAGCTTACCTGCAAGGGCTGGATGCGGTGCTTTTGCCGGTAAACTGGGAAAAATACTGCCCCAAAGAAGCAGCCGAAGCGCTTTGCCGTTTCCCCGGTCAGCGGATTTTGTGCAGCTACAGTATGGACGAGGGGTCCTTACTGTATTTGGAGACCAAAATCAAGAACATTCAGGAGAAGAAAAACGCGCTGTAATCACGGATTTTTTATGGAAATACACGCGATTTTTTCTTGACATAAGAATTAGTACATTATATTATATAGTAGTATAACAATTGCAATTATAAAGAAGGGGCGATTGATATGGAAAACCAAAAGAAAAAGGTGCTGGTGATTGGTGTCATCGGTGCTGATGTACACGCAGTTGGCAATAAAATCCTCTACCACGCTTTTACCGAGGCAGGCTTTGAGGTTGTCAACTTGGGTGTTATGGTATCCCAGGAAGAATATATTGCCGCAGCCATCGAGTCTGCTGCCGATGCCATTGTGGTATCCTCCCTGTACGGTCAGGGTGAGCTGGACTGCCGTGGTATGCGTGAAAAGTGCGACGAGGCCGGTCTGAAAGGTATCCCCCTGCTGGTAGGTGGCAACATTGTCATCGGCAAGCAAAAGTTTGAGGATGTGGAAAAGCGCTTCAAGGATATGGGCTTTGACAGAGCCTTCCCCCCCGGCACTGCTCCCGAGACCACCATCGAAGCGCTGCGTGAAATTTTACATATGGACGGTGAGCAGGCTTGAAGCCGGTATTACTGATTGACTTCGGTAGCACCTACACCAAACTCACCGCAGTAGACGTGGAAAACGCCTGCCTGTTAGGCACTGCCGCCGCCTACACCACGGTGCAGACGGATATTAACGACGGCTTGTCCCAAGGCTTACGGCGATTAGAGGAAAAGACCGGCAAGCTGCGCTATGCAGAAACCTACGCCTGCTCCTCCGCAGCCGGCGGTCTTCGGATGATGACCAGCGGTCTGGTGCCGGAGCTCACCGGTGAGGCTGCCAAGCAGGCAAGCTTAGGCGCCGGCGCAAAGGTGATTAAGGTCTATGCTTTCCAACTCACCGACGAGGATTTGGAAGAAATCAGGCGGGAAAAGCCGGATATCTTCTTGTTGGTGGGCGGCACAGACGGCGGTAACACCGAATGCATTTTGCACAACGCCAAGATGCTTGCCACGTTAGAGCCAATGTTTCCCATTGTCATTGCCGGTAACCGCACCGCAGCAAGCCAGTGTGAGAAAATTCTCGCCGCTTGGGAGACGTATATCTGCCCCAACGTGATGCCCCGATTTGGTGTGTTGCAGGTAGAAAAAACCCAGGAAAAAATCCGGGAGATTTTCTTAAACCGGATTATTAAGGCAAAGGGTCTTTCCCAAGCCGCTAAGTTACTCTCTGACATTATGATGCCCACCCCCTCGGCGGTTTTGCAGGGCGTAAAGCTTTTAGCAAACGGCTATGCGGATACACTGGGCATCGGTGATTTGATTGCCGTAGACGTAGGCGGTGCTACCACCGATATTTACTCGGTAGCCGACGGCGCGCCGGAGTTTGCCAACACGGTATGCAAGGGTCTTCCCGAACCTTACGTCAAGCGCACAGTGGAGGGCGACATCGGTATGCGCTATTCCCTGCAGGGCATCTTAGATGCCATCGGTTTGGAGCAAATTGCTGCACGGGCAGGGTTATCCCCCGCGCGCACGGAAGAACTCGCCGCATTTTTAAAATCCCACACCGACACCGTGCCAAACGGCGACGTGGAACTGGAATGTTTGGACTTTGCCTTAGCAGGTGGCGCTGTGGAAGAGGCGGTACGCCGCCACGCAGGTACCATCGAGGAAACCTACACAATGATGGGCAAAGCCTATGTGCAGGAGGGCAAAAACCTGACAAAGGTAAAGCAAATCGTGGTCACCGGTGGCAGCTTAATTCACACGAAGAAAACTGCCGAAATTGCAAAAAACGCATTATATTCCCCCGCCCAGCCCCAGTCCCTGCGTCCGTTGCAGGCCTCTGTCTGGGTGGACAGAACATATATTTTAGCCGCTATGGGTCTGCTTTCTACCCACTATCCCCAAGTGGCGTTGACAATTCTAAAAAAGGAGTTAGAATACCATGGAAATTCAGAACAAGAGACTGTCTGACGAGGTATTTTTCAAAGAACGGGAAGAAGTGCTTACCCAATGGCACACCGGTAAGGACGTGAACTTGGAAGAAGCCATTGCCTACCACAAGGCAATGCCCCAGAGCCGGAACTTCTCCAAAAAGCTTTTGGAGGCAAAGAAAGACAAACGCACCCTGGTGCAGCCCCGCGCCGGTGTTCCTGTTGTGGAAGAGCACATCAAGCTGATGCAGTACTTAGAGAAGTACGGCGAAGCAGATTTGCTGCCCAGCACCATTGACTCCTATACCCGTCAAAACCGTTACGAGGAAGCAGAAAACGGCATTGCCGAGTCCATTCGTCTGGGCCGCGCAATGATGAAC
This sequence comes from Faecousia sp., assembly GCA_045644625.1. Taxonomy (GTDB): domain Bacteria; phylum Bacillota; class Clostridia; order Oscillospirales; family Oscillospiraceae; genus Faecousia. The sequence goes on along the minus strand of JAZRHG010000027.1, from coordinate 2,040 downwards.
GGCTTTCCCGCTGTCAACCACGGCGTTGCCAAGTGCCGTCAGGTGGTGGAGAGTGTGAACGTGCCTCTGCAGGTGCGTCACGGCACACCCGATGCAAGACTCCTTACAGAAATCACCTTCGCCGGCGGCTTTACCAGCTACGAGGGCGGCGGCATTTCCTACAACCTGCCCTACTGTAAGAATGTTCCTATGGAACGCACCATCCGTGACTGGCAGTATGTAGACCGCCTCACCGGTCTTTACGAAGAAATGGGTGTCTCCATTAACCGCGAACCCTACGGTCCCCTCACCGGCACATTGGTTCCCCCCTGTATCTCCCACGCAGTTGCCATCATTGAGGCGCTGCTGGCAGCTGAGCAGGGTGTCAAGAACATCACCGTCGGTTACGGTCAGTGCGGTAACCTGCGTCAAGACGTGGCTGCCATCCGCACTCTGGAAGAGCTGACCGACGAGTACCTGCAGAAGTACGGCTACTCCGATGTACAGGTCACCACCGTTCTGCACCAGTGGATGGGCGGTTTCCCTGCTGACGAAGCCAAGGCATTCGGCGTTATCTCCACCGGCAGCTTGATTGCCGGTCTTTCTAAGGCAACCAAGGTTATCGTCAAGACCCCCCACGAAGCCATCGGCATTCCCACGATGGAAGCCAATGCCGAGGGTCTGCGCTGCACCAAGCAGGTTGTCACGATGCTCACCGAACAGGTGCTGCAGTCCGACAAGGTGGAGGAAGAAAAGGAAATCATCCGTCAGGAGACCCGCTGCATCGTGGACAAGTGCTTCGAGCTGGGCGGTGGCGATATCGCATTGGGCGCCTGCCGTGCGGTGGAAGCCGGCGTGCTGGACGTACCCTTCGCTCCCTGTAAGTACAACCGGGGCCTCATGCTGCCCTGCCGCGACAACAACGGCGCTATCCGCATCTTAAACCCCGGCAATCTGCCCTTTAATAAGGATTTGCTGGACTACCACGCAGCCAAGATTGACGAGCGTGCCAAGGCAGAAAACCGCAAACCCTCTTTCCAAATGGTCATTGATGACGTGTATTCCATCGGCAAGGGCCGTTTGGTGGGCCGTCCCAGATATTAATGGAGGATCCAGAAAATGAAAATTGTTAATGTTGTATGCTCCGCCGGTCGTACCGGTTTCTACTTTGACGACCAGCGCGCCATTAAGCAGGGCGCCGGTCACGACGGCGTGTTCTATGTAGGTAGCCCCGTCACCGACGGTTTCCGCTCCATCCGTCAGGCAGGCGAAGCCATCTCCGTGATGCTGGTGTTAGAGGACGGTCAGGTTGCTTTCGGCGACTGTGCTGCCGTGCAGTACTCCGGCGCAGGCGGACGCGACCCCCTGTTCTTGGCAGAAGATTTCATCCCCGTCATTGAAAAGTACATCAAGCCCCAGTTAGTGGGCAAGGAAGCTAACGACTTCCGCGGTCTGTGCGCTATGATGGAAGCCATTCAGGTTGAGGGCAAGCGCCTGCACACCGCTATCCGCTATGGCGTGTCTCAGGCCATTTTGGATGCCGTTGCCAAGGCAACCGGCAGAATGATGTGCGAGGTTGTGGCTGACGAATACGGCTGCACCGTGTCCGAGACCCCCATCGACATCTTCACCCAGTCCGGTGATGACCGCTATGACAACGCCGACAAGATGATTATCAAGGGCGCACAGGTTCTGCCCCACGCCCTGATTAACAACGTGGAAACCAAGTTAGGCAAGAACGGCGAAAAGTTAGCTGAGTATGTTGCCTGGCTGCGGGACCGCATTTTGCAGCACCGCACCAGCGAAAGCTACCTGCCTGTGTTCCACATTGACGTGTACGGCACCATCGGCGCGGCCTTCGGCATCGGTAAGTATAAGGCAATGGCTGACTACATCGAGGAGCTGGGCAAGATTGCAAAGCCCTTCCACCTGCGTATCGAAGGTCCTATGGACTGCGATGTAGATGTGCCCACCCAGTGCAAAGCGCTGGCTGCGCTGACCGCTGAGTTGGATGAGCGCGGTTGCGATGTGGAGCTGGTTGCTGACGAGTGGTGCAACACC
>JAZRHG010000026.1:0-14286 GCA_045644625.1 Faecousia sp. | reverse complement strand
CAGCTCGATCAGGTTTCCTTTTCGCTCCACTTTATAATAATATACCGTGCGGACAGTAGATTTGACATCCGTTCCCACACTTCTCACCGCAGCAAAATCGTGAGTACCCACAAACTGATCCGCCGCCTGCTGCATAATTTTTTCATCCAAATGCTTGGGATAGAACCAGGCTCGGTTTACATAAAACGGATCCCGAACCCGGGAATTATAGATAATATAGGTATATTCTTTTCTGGCACAAGAGCCAATGGCATTGAAATCCTCGTGGACATCAAAGGCTTTGGTCACCACCACATCCGCAGGCAAGTGGGTATTTAGCGCATAGGGTAATCTGTCACAAGGAATGGTGGAACCTGTGCGAAAATTGGCAACATAACATTTTGCGTGGACACCGGCATCGGTGCGACCGCAACCGGTTACGTGAACAGTATGCCCCACAACAGAAGCAATAGCCTTTTCCAGGGTCTGCTGAACCGTTGCCAAATTTTTCTGCATTTGCCAGCCGTGATAAGCCGTACCCTCATAGGTCAAAAACAGAGCGATATTACGCATAAAAACCTCACAGACCAAACTGCCGCAGTGCAAGTACCGCGCCCAGCAGCGAAAATCCCAATAAATATGTTTTAAAATCCTCCGCCCTGTAGCGCAGAAGTTTCATTTTGGTTCGTCCGTCACCACCCTGATAACAACGGCATTCCATAGCTGTTGCCAGTTCATCCGCCCGACGGAACGCACTGATAAAGAGTGGCACTAAAATCGGAATCAGCGACTTCACCCTTTGTATCAGGTTCCCGCTTTCAAAATCTGCGCCTCTTGCCTTCTGGGCAGACATAATTTTGTCGGTTTCTTCAATCAGTGTCGGAATAAACCGCAGGGCGATACACATCATCATTGCCAGTTCGTGGACAGGCAGCCGGATTTTTTTGAGCGGAGAAAGAAGCGATTCCAGGCCGTCTGTCAAGGATATAGGCGATGTGGTATAGGTGAGCAAAAACGTGCCGCAGATGAGCATCAGGATACGCAGCATCATAAATAGAGCGCGGACAACGCCCTCCCAGTATATGCTTATGACCCAAAAACGAACCAGAAGATTATCTCCGGTGGTAAATAACAAGTTTAAAATGCCGGTGAAAACCAAAATGAACATCAAGGGCTTTAGTCCGGTGAAAATCGCTTTTAGGGGAATTTGGGAAATTGCCACGGCAAATGCCAAAAAAGCAAATACAATGCCATAAGAAATCCAGCCGATAGCCAAAAACAGCGCAACAATATACGCCACCAGCAACATTAGCTTTGTGCGGGGGTCCAGGCGGTGTACCGGAGAATTCCCCGGGAAATACTGTCCGAGGGTAATGTCTTTAAGCATCACAATTACCCCCTTTTAGTTTTGTCAAAACCTGCACCGCCTGTTCCACAGTATACACCGGCGGTACATCCAGTCCCTTTTGCCGCAGCAACATAAACACATTGGTGATAGGCGGAATATCCAGGCCCATTTCCAAAAGCTCGTTGCTACGGGAGAACACCTCCGCAGGGGTGCCGTCCATAACAAGACGGGAACCGTTCATCACAAGCAACCTGTCTGTCAGGCGTGCCACGTCTGTCATGCAGTGGCTCACCATAAAGACGGTCGCGTTCTTTGACTTTCTGTAATCGTCAATATTTTGGAGAATCTCCGTTCTGCTTTCCGGATCCAGTCCCGCCGTGGGCTCGTCTAAAATCAGCACTTCCGGCTCCATTGCAATCACACCGGCAATGGCAACTCTGCGCTTCTGACCGCCGGACAAATCAAAGGGGGATGCCTCCAGTTGCTCCGGAGATATTCCCACAAATCTGGCAGCTTCCCGCACACGGCGGTCAATCTCTTGCGGATTTAACCCCATATTCTTCGGACCAAATGCAATGTCCTTATATACCGTCTCTTCAAAAAGCTGATACTCCGGATACTGAAAAACCAGCCCTACCCGAAAACGGCACTGCCGTGTAAACGCCTTGTCCGACCAAATGTCACGACCATCCAAAAGCACCTTGCCGGATGTGGGCTTCAGTAGCCCGTTCAGGTGTTGAATTAAGGTGGATTTGCCGGAGCCGGTATGTCCGATAATGCCGACAAATTCCCCTCTTTCCACCGAAAAAGAAACATCTTCCAGACCCGTGTGTTCAAAGGGTGTTCCTGCACTATAGATATGTTGTAGGTTTTGAACCTGCAAAATTGGTGCCACTTTTTATTCCTCCGTCAAGCCTTTACCGCATCATAAAGTGCCTGCATACATTCTTCTGCACTGCTGATGGTCAGCGGCAGAGAAAAACCGTTTTTGTTTAATTCATAACACAGCTCCACCGTTTCCGGTGCAGCCAGGCGGATACTGTGCAGCAGGTCCACCTGGGAAAATACTTTTTCCGGCGCACCGTCAGCTGCTACAATTCCTTTGTCTAAGACAATTACCCGCTGGGCAAGTGATGCCTCTTCCATATGGTGTGTTATGAGAATAACTGTAATATTTTGTTCCTTATTCAAGGTCAGGATTGTATCCATAACCTCTTTTCTGCCCCGGGGGTCCAGCATCGCCGTGGGCTCGTCCAGCACAATGCACTTTGGCTCCATGGCAATCACACCGGCAATGGCGATGCGCTGTTTTTGTCCGCCGGACAAAAGGTGCGGTGCGTGGTTACGGTATTCATACATACCTACCTGCTTTAAAGCACGGTCTACCCGCTGGCGAATAACAGGACTGGCAACGCCCAAATTCTCCGGACCAAACGCAACATCCTCTTCCACCACGCTTGCCACAATTTGATTGTCCGGATTTTGGAATACCATTCCCACATTGCGGCGCACGGCAATCAAGCTTTCCGGGTCTGAGGTATCCATTCCGCAGACAGATACCGTACCTCCGCAAGGGAGCAATATGGAATTAAAGTGCTTTGCCAAGGTGGATTTTCCACAGCCGTTGCTGCCTAAAATCGCGACAAAGCTACCTTCTTCTATTTGAAGATTCAAGTCCTCAAATACGGCAACACCAGGCGTGTCATCCACGCCTGGGTAGGTATATACCAAATGTTCCACAGAAATTGCGTTCGACACGGTAGGCCTCCTCAAATCAAGGTGTCCATCGTCCGGTGGCGCCACAGGGCAAAAACTGTCCTGATGTGCGCACCGGCAGGCCCAACTCCCCTACCGTGGTTTTTCCTCCGTAAATACCGCCAAACACAGTATCGGAGGCATAACCAACTGCCGAGGGTGCCAAGCCTGTGGTATAAGAATTGATAATGACAAATAAAGGGTTGTCAGTTAAAAGTTTTGCGGTTTCCAGCAAAAACGGATAGAAGCTGGTTTCCATTTTCCAAATCTCGCCACTGGGACCTCTGCCATAACTGGGCGGGTCCATAATGATGCCGTCATAGCGGCGTCCGCGGCGAATCTCGCGTTGAATGAATTTTGCGCAGTCATCCACAATCCAGTGGATTGGTCTGTCTGCCAAACCGGAGGATTTTGCATTCTCCTTCGCCCAGGCTACCATTCCTTTGGATGCATCCACGTGATAAACCTCTGCGCCTCCGGCAGCCGCTGCCAATGTGGCGCCGCCGGAGTAAGCAAACAAATTCAGTACCCGCACGGGTCGCCCTGCGGAAGCAACCTTATCCCGGATAAAATCCCAGTTTGCTGCCTGCTCCGGAAAAACGCCGGTGTGCTTGAAATTCATAGGCTTTACATTAAAGGTAAGATAATCTTTATACTTAATCTGCCAGCGTTCCGGCAGGTGGTGGTCACTCCAATGTCCGCCACCGGTGTTGGAACGAATATAGCGTGCATCATATTTCTTCCACGCAGGATGAATATGGGGTGTGTCCCAGATCACCTGAGGGTCCGGACGCACCAGGATATATTTACCCCATCGCTCCAAGCGTTCTCCGCAGGAGGTGTCCAAAACCTCGTAATCTTTCCATTCATCGGATATCCAAATCATTGCTTTCTCCTCAAATCAGGGGGCTTCCGGCGCAACCGGGTCTGCAGGCTCTGTAGGCACATCCGGTGTAACAGGTTCCGTGGGCTCCGGCTCTTCCGGTACCAACGAGTCCTGATATTTTTCCCAGGCAGCCTTCGTGTGTTCCGGGCAAACTGCATAAGGTGCGGCAGGCTGGTTCAATTTACCATCCATTCCCTTAAAGGTTGCGTCACCACCATTGCTTTTTACCAGATACACATAGTTGTCCTGCAAATACTTTTCATCCATGCCGGATTTTTTTGCCTTATAGATGTCATCTACTTCCTTTTGGGTCATCTTGACAAGCGCTTTGCTTTCAAGTTTCACCTTCTTATCCACTGCGGCAAAATGTTCACAATATTCCGTTGCCACGCCGCCACCGGAACAGGTTTTGACTGTCACATGCACATCGCAACTCTTTGTGGGGCGGTCTTCAGAATATACAAGAACCGTTTGCGTACGTTCTCCGCGAACATCGGCAGCGCAAGCATCTGTGGCAATCTTGCCGCTATCCAGACAAACGGTAACGGAGCGCATTTTGCTGCTATTGTACAGTTTTTCCTTTTTCAGACCATCGTGCAAAGGCTCCATAACCTTTCTCCAAAGGGTCAGCGCAGGGCTGGTGGAAAGGTTGATTTTTTCCGGCATATCAAAACCACACCACACCGCAGCCGTATAATGGCTGGTATAGCCGCAGAACCACTTATCACGGGCGCTGGAGGTCGTGCCGGTTTTACCGGCAACATATCCGGAAGAGAAATTTGCTTTTTTACCTGTGCCGCTTATTACCGCATTGGTCAGACAATAGTTAATATAATTCACAGTCTTATCAGACAAAATCTTCTCAGAGGTCTGGGGATTATCCAGCACCACATTACCCTTGCTGTCATACACTTTTGCCCAGGTTCTGCCATAACGGTAGGTGCCGTCGTTGGCAAAGGTAGCAAAGGCATTCGCCATATCGCGAACTGTGACGCCGTAGTACTGTGCGCCCAGCGCCAGGGAGGAAATCTGAATATCGTCCTCGACCAGTGTGGACAGCTTAAATTTTTCTGTGGCAAAATTGTAGCCATAGGTTGCACCAATTTTCTGCAAAGAATTGGCTGCAACAGCATTCACAGAATCCACAATGCCGCCAAAAATGGTGTAAGCATAATTATATTCGCGGTCTACGTTTTGCGGCCAGCCCTTGCCATTTTTATACTGCACAGGCATATCTTTAATGACAGTGGCCGGTGACAGAGTTCCCTGTTCAAAGCCTGCTGCATAGACAGACAGCGGCTTAATGGACGAACCGGACTGCAGCTTAGACTTTGTGGCGCGGTTTTGACCGAAGTGCGCTTTTTCCGTGCCAACGCCTCCGGACATCGCCACGATATCGCCTGTTTCATTATCGATAATCACAATGGCAGACTGCAGCTGCTGGGCATTTTTGGTCTTGGGAATATTATCAAGATTTTTATAAATCTTGTCTACCTGATTTTGAACCTCCAGGTCGATGGTGGTGTAGATGTGGTAGCCGCCACGATTGATACGGTCCACATAGGTCTGCCAAACATTGTCATTCCATTCTTCCACGCCGTCTTTCATTGCCATAGCCTTGGCTACGTCTGTAATGACAACGTCTGCAAAGTAGGAATAGACCTCCTGGGATGCATTGGTAATTTCATCGGGTACCGTATTACACTGGGGACATTTAATTTTCTTACCGTCCTTTTTATAGGTGCTGCGAATGCCCTCATAATCGCAGGATCCGTTGGAGCACTCCACCCACTTATCTTCCGGATCGATTTTGCTTTTCAGTACCAGTTCCTGATTAACCGCCTCATCATACTCCTCGCGGGTAATATAGCCCTGGTTCAGCAGTTCTCCCAGAACCAGCAACTGACGCTGACGGTTGCGCTGCTTGCCGTTCATCACTTCGCCGTTATACGAAAACTCTTTTTCTCCGTAGGGGTCAAATAAAGAGGGGTTATTGGTGATACTAATCAGGCTTGCACACTCGGCAATGGTCAGCATTTGCAGCTCCTTGCCAAAGTAAGCCTCAGCCGCGCTCTTGACACCGCGGCAGCCTTGTCCTAAATAAATGGAGTTCAGGTATTCCTCAATAATAACTTCTTTATTATAATTTTTCTCCACCACGGTGGCACGGAAAAATTCCAAAACCTTACGCTGAATGGTAACGCTGTCATCTTCCGTGATATTCTTAAACAGCTGCTGGGTGATACTGGAGCCACCAACAGTCTTTGTGCCAAAGAACATATTGGCAAATGCTTTTATCGTAGTAAACCAGTCCACGCCCTGATGCTCATAAAAGCGCTTATCCTCAATGGCAATGGCTGCATGAATCAGCGCCTCAGGAATATCCTCGTAGTCGGCCTTTTTCCAGTCGGTGCTGGCATACAGCTCCTGTAGAAGCTCAATCTCGCCTTTACTGCTTACACTGTAAAGATAGGAAGGCGCATCCATCTCGTAGTTTTCAAGAACCAGGTCTGCAGTGGGCAAAATATCATTTTCCAGGTAGTCGCCCAAAATCCCGGCAAAGGAAAATGCGCAAACAACACCAATCAGCACCACCGTTGCCAACGCACCGGCAATTACCTTGATGCAGGTAAAGGCGATCATCCAAACCTTATGCACCATTTCCAATGACCAGTGGGGTCTCCAGTCCTGTCTTTGCACATCACTTTCTTTGTTCTTTTTAAACATAGTATTCCCTCCACAACATAGGCTGCGATGACTCGAGTCAAAACAGCCTCTTAGCCTAAGCCAATGGCTTGTATGGTAAAATTTTTCGAAACATCTGCATATAAACACAGTATCACTCATATCATTATAGCATATCCAAACAAAAAACGAAAGCATTATTTTATGAACAAACCTTAAATTTGCCATTTTTCACGAATAACATCTGAATTTAAGGACGATTTTATACTGAAACAGGATTTTCTCTTGATTTCCCTCTCCGTTTCCGTTAAAATGAGCATAGAAACAAAAGGAGGTCGCATCCTATGATTGATGATTTTGGCTCTGATTTTATGACCATTGTGGATGAGGACGGCACAGAATTTGAACTGGAAATCCTCAGCACGCTGGAATACAACGGTGAAACATACCTTGCCGTTACTTTGGCCGATGGAGAAGAAAACGAAAATCCGGAGGTAAGCATTCTGAAATCCGTGGAGGAGGAAGACGGCGAGGCCACCCTCTGCGCCATTGAGGACGAAGAAGAGTTGGAAGCTGTGTATTCCCTGATTATGGACCAGCTTTACGAAGAGGACGAAGAAGAATAAAGGCAGCCTGCCTTGTGCGTGGTGTGTCCTTTTGGACCCACATCATTTAATAGGGATGTTAGACTTTCCTGTCGGATTGCAGACCTCCCGCCTACGCTTTGACGATAGGTGGACGTTGGGAGCAGCGAAGGCCGGAAGCGGCAACCCACCTGCCATTTCGTGCAGGTCATAATTGGACGCAACACGGCTATGGCGGGTTGGACGCAGGGAGTTTTGCTCCCTGCGTTTTTTATTTTTGTTTCATTTTTTCTGTTCAAAATAATTTTACTTGCAACTTTTGACATAATCGTATATAATAACGGGGTCTATGCTTTCAGCAGTAGATTTATCACGCTACGATAATGAGAGGAATGTTTCAAATGAGCGCATCCGATAAGAAGAAAATCCGCAAAGCCGAAGTTACCGATTTCTTAACCGAAAGACAACTGGCTGAGCAGGCAGAAGCCAAGAAATTACGTAATTACACCATCGCATTTGTGTCCGCTATGCTGCTAATCGTGGTGATTGCTTTGAGTGTTTTGGGTGTCAGAGCCGTGAAAAACAGCGGTATTATCCAGAAAAGCACCATTGCTGCTACAATCGGCGAGAACAAACTGAACTCCGTAGAGCTGAGTTACTACTACACCGACGCTGTCAACAAGTACTATAGCGATATGTATAACCAGTTCGGTGAAAGCACCGAAACTTATTTGAATGCTCTTGGTCTCGACCTTAGCACACCTCTGGACGAGCAGGTGCAGGACGAAGAGGCCGGCAAGACCTGGGCTGAATATTTTGTGGATATGGCTATCGAGCAGGCAAAGGTTGATTATGCTATGCATGCTGCAGCAAAGGCTGATAATTTCGAGCTGGACGAAGATGACAAGACAAGCCTTGAAAATGCAAAAAACAACATGAGTGCCTACGCCACACTGTACGGTTTCTCCAATGTTGACCAGTATTTAAGAGCTATGTATGGCTACGGCTCCAATATGGACAGCTATATGGAGTACAGCGAGCGCAGCGCAATTTCTGCCTCCTACATTGCAGCACACCACGAAGATCTCTCCTATGAGGATTCTCAAATTCGTGAATACGAGAAGGATATGATTGATAATTACAGTTCCTTCACATACGATGCCAGCTATATGAGCTACACTGAGTTCCGTCAGGGCGGCACTGAAAACGAAGAAGGCAGCAAGACCTACACCGAAGAAGAAAACAATGCCGCACGGGAAGCCGTGAAGGCTGCTGCCGAGGATATGGCCACCGCCACCAACTTGGAAGAGTTGCAGGCTAAGGCAGAAACTGTTAAAGTGAATGAAGACAGCGAAGTGGTTGTCAACACCTACGAAAACCAGTTGTACAGCAACATTAACGCATCTTTGGCAAAGTGGCTGGCTGACAGTGCGCGCAAAGAGGGCGACATTGCCGCTATTCCCAACGAAACCACCACCACAAATGATGATGGCACCGAGACAACCGTTGTAAACGGTTACTATGTTGCCCTGTACCACAGCAAAAACGAAAACAAAGAGCTTATGTCCAATGTTCGTCACCTGCTGGTTGAGTTCGAATGCGAAAATGAAGACGAGCACGAACACGAGGATTACAGCGCAGAAGAAAAGGCTAAGGCCAAGGAAGAAGCTGATGGTTATCTGAAGACCTGGCAGGAAGGCGAAAAGACCGAGGAAAGCTTTATTGAATTGGTCAAGGAACACAGCGATGACACCTCTGCTTCCGAGGGTGGTTTGTTCGAGCATATCAACCCCGATTCCAACTATGTGGAAAACTTCCTGAACTGGTCTATTGCCGATTCCCGTAAGGCAGGCGACTGCGAGGTAATCGAAACCGAATACGGCTATCACGTGATGTACTACGTCGGTGAAGATGATATGACTTACCGCGACTATATGATTACCGAGGAAATGCGCACAAACGACCATGAGGAATGGTACAACGGTATTGTTGATGCAGTTGAGACCGCTGTTGGCGACACTTCCAAAATGGAGCTGGGCCTGACCCTTGCTTAATATTTTCTCCCCGTCCTTTTGGACGGGGAGTTCTTTTCTCTAATGTATGAAAGACCACCTCCTGCGGAAAAATGCCCGTAGGAGGTGTTTTTTTGAAAAAATACGGAATTATGATTGCCGGTCTGTGCGCCGGTGCCGTCAACGGATTGTTTGGTGCAGGCGGTGGAATGGTATTGGTCCCTTTATTAACCAAACTAACTGACACGGAAGACACCGATGTGTTCCCCACTTCCGTTTCCATTATTTTACCCATCTGTCTTGTTTCCCTGTCCATCTCCCTTGACCTCAAAAGTTTTAACTGGTTCGGTAGTATTCCCTATTTCCTCGGGAGCGGTATTGGCGGGATTTTAGCAGGATTATTGGGCAAAAAAATCCCAACACTGTGGCTACACAGATTGTTGGGAATTCTGATTATATGGGGTGGGATACGGTATTTATGTTAGAAAGCTTTCTGTTTTTACTGATCATTTCCAGCCTGTTGGGCTTTTTGGCAGGCATTGGTGTAGGCGGCGGTAGCCTACTTATTCTTTTTCTGACCTTGGTTATGGATATGGAGCACACGGTTGCCCGGAATATAAACCTACTGTTTTTTATTCCCTGCGCAATCATCTCCACCTTTTTTCGCTGGAAACAGGGCGCACTGGATATCAAAAAAATTCTTCCCGCCATAGTATTTGGTTGCATAAGTGCAGCTGTGTTTTCTCTGCTGGGACAAAAATTAGATGTGTCCATTCTGAAAAAGCTATTTGGCGGATTACTGCTGATAATCGGACTGAAAGAATTGTTTTACCGTCCGCGAAATGCCAGATAGCCCTCTAAAATCAAGGCTGCTGCCACAGCATCCACGGTGTTCTTCCGTTTCTTTCCGTGGTAATTATGCTCCGAGAGGATATTGTGCGCCTCCACGGTCGTTCTGCGCTCATCCCACAATTGTACCGGCAGGCCGGTTGCCTCCTGCAGCTTTTGCGCAAATACGCGGCAGGCTTCCGCACGTGCGCCCTCGGAGCCGTCCATATTTTTGGGCAGTCCCACTACAATTTCACCAATATCAGAGCCCTGGACCATATTGGCAATCTCCCCTACGGTCTTTTCCATATTGCGACTGTGAATGACCGTGGTTGTGCCAACCAAGGAGCACAGCAGGTCGGAAACCGCAACGCCGGTTCGCGCATCTCCAAAATCCACGCCCATAATTCTTTTCATCGTGTACTTCTCCCCTGTTAATTTGTTTTTCTCCATTATAGCCCATAAAAAGGAAAAAATAAAGAAAAAAATTGTTGACTTCACAACGCGGTTATGTTAGAATTGATTTTACCTGTGAAATAGGGACATTATGCCCTTTTTCAGCTTCGGGGCGGCTGTTGTAGTTGGCCGCTTTGCTAAATTTTTCTAGCCGGAGTGATACAGGGAGGCAATTTTTAAGGAGGTGCCGTTATGCGTGTAAAAGTCACTTTGAGATGTTCTGAGTGCAAGCAAAGAAACTACGATTCTATGAAAAACAAGAAGAATGACCCCGATCGTCTCGAGATGAAGAAGTATTGCAGATTCTGCAAGAAGCACACCATTCACAACGAGACTAAGTAAGGAGGGCAAACCATGGCAGAAGCTAAGAAAGCAAATTGGTTTGTAAGAGCCGGCAAAGGTATTGCCCGTTACTTCCGCGAGCTCCGCAGTGAGCTGAAGAAGGTTGTATGGCCTACCGCCCAGCAGGTTCTGAAGAACACCCTGATTGTCCTTGTCTGTGTTCTGATCGTTGGTGTTTTCATTTGGTTGTTCGACTTCGTGGCCCGTGTCGGCGTGGATGCGCTGATTTCGTTCTTCACCGGTCTGTTCAGCTAAAAGGAGTCACATTATGGCAGAAGCTGCAAAATGGTATGTGGTCCATACCTATTCCGCATACGAAAACACTGTAAAAGCCACCATCGAAAAGACAGTGCAGAGCCGCGGTCTGCAGGACCAAATCCTGGACATTTCCATTCCTATGGAAACTGTCACCGAAATTAACGATTCCGGTGTCAGCAAGACCTTTGAGCGTAAGCTCTACCCCGGTTACGTATTTGTCAAGATGGTTTACAGCGACAATACCTGGCATGCAATCAGAAGCATCCGCGGTGTTTCCGGCTTTGTCGGTGCATCCGGAAACGACCCGATTCCTCTGACCGAAGATGAGGTTTACGCAATGGGCGTTGAGAAGAAAGAGATTGTTGTCAACTATGCTGTTGGCGACACTGTCAGCATTCTGGACGGTCCGTTCAGTTCCTTCACCGGCGTTGTAGAGGCAATCGAAGTCGAAAAGAACAGCGTCAGCGTAGTTGTTACTATGTTTGGCCGCGAAACTTCCGTCGAGTTTGAACTCGACCAAATTGAAGTCATTAACCCATAAACGCATCAACCGGATTTCCGGTCGAAACGGTGGGAGGGGTAAATACCCCGAAAGAAATGCGTAAAACGCATATTACCACATTTTATTCAGGAGGTGCTTATAATGGCACAGAAAGTCACTGGTATTATCAAACTTCAAATTAACGCCGCTAAGGCTACCGCATCCCCCCCTGTTGGCCCCGCTCTGGGTCAGCACGGTGTGAATATCGCTGCATTCATCAAGGAATTCAACGATCGCACCAAGAATATGGAAGGCTACAAGATCCCCGTTGTTATCACGGTTTACGCTGACCGTAGCTTCACCTTTATCACTAAGACCCCCCCGACTCCCCTGCTGGTTCTGAAGGCAATCGGTCTGGACAAGGGTTCCGGTGTTCCCAACAAGACCAAGGTTGGTCAGATTACCCGCGCTCAGATCACTGAGATTGCAAAGACCAAGATGCCCGATTTGAACGTCAATACTCTGGAAGCTGCTGAGAGCCAGGTTGCTGGTACTTGCCGCTCCATGGGTATCACCGTTGTTGACTAATTACTTTTCTGTCCGGGAGAGAAGCCCGGAAATGTGGGAGGATTTTTCCGCATCACCACTTTAAGGAGGATTTAACAAGTGTTTAGAGGTAAAAAATATCAAGAGAGCGCCAAGTTGATTGACCGCTCTGTTCAGTACGATCCCAGCGAGGCTCTGGAGCTGGTTGTAAAGAGCGCTTCTGCTAAGTTCGACGAGACTGTCGAGCTGCACATCAAGTTAGGTGTTGACTCCCGTCATGCTGACCAGCAGGTTCGTGGCGCTATTGTTCTGCCCAACGGCACCGGCAAGACCCGCAAGGTTCTGGTGTTCGCAAAGGACGCTAAGTTGGAAGAAGCTCAGGCTGCAGGCGCTGACTATGTTGGCGGCATGGAGCTGGTTGAGAAGATCACCAAGGAAAACTGGTTCGATTTCGACGTTGTGGTTGCTACCCCCGATATGATGGGCTTGGTTGGCCGTCTGGGTAAGGTTTTGGGCCCCAAGGGTTTGATGCCCTCCCCCAAGGCCGGTACTGTGACTCCCAATGTTGCTACCGCTGTTCAGGAAATCAAGGCTGGTAAGGTTGAGTACCGTTTGGACAAGACCAACATCATCCACTGCCCCATTGGCAAGGTTTCCTTCGGCACTGATAAGCTGACCGAGAACATGGATACTCTGATGGACGCAGTTGTGAAGGCAAAGCCCGCTGCTGCTAAGGGCCAGTATATCCGTTCCTGCGTGGTTGTTTCTACCATGGGCCCCGGCGTTAAGGTCAATACCACCAAGTACGCCTAATCTTAAATAATAAATACGCCTCTGAAGAGAACTCTTCAGAGGCGTTTTATTTTGCTTATTTTACATAAGAAAGGCTGATCCAGCCATTAGAGACTTTGCCCCAAGTGGTCATCCCAATCTTTTTGGTTTCAAAAATCTCGACCTTGGCATCTTTATAAAGATACCCCACAATCTTATTTTCTGTACCCGGTGCACTACGCACCCGCAGGCAATCTGCGGTTACGGTTTTAATGGTAACCTGTGGCTTAGTATTTTGTCCGGACAGAACTACATAACTCATACTGATCCAACCTTTGCTGATTCTGCCCCAAGCTGCGCCGTTAACGGTTTTTTGTTCTAGGATCTCTACCTTGTCACCGTTATTCAGGTAACCAACAATAGCATAGGATGTACCTGCGCCCTTGCGGATACGCAAAACATCCGCCACCTTCACAGTTCCGGAAACGGGTTTTTCCTCGGTTTCTTGCTGAGGTTTATCCAAAACCACATAACTCAGACTGATCCATCCCTTATCGGTCTTGCCCCAAGTCGTTGTTCCATTTTTGGCTGTTTCCGTGATTACGACCTTTGTGCCATTTGTCAGATAACCAACAATTTTATAATTGATACCAGGTCCGCTTCGTACATTTAGGCTGTCAGAAACTTTCACCGTTCCGGTTTGTCCCGTCGGTTTCTGGGGTTTGGTTTCCGGTTGGGTTTCAGGCACAGTAGGTTCTTGCGGCTGTGCATTATCCAGCACAATATAATTCATACTCACCCAGCCTTTATCAATTTTACCCCACTGCATTGTCCCTGCCTTTTTCGTTTCTGATATCTGAACCTTATCTCCTGTGTTCAGCTTTCCAACAATAGAATAACCGGTGCTGGGACCGCTGCGAATATTAAGCTGACCGCCACCTTCTACTTTCACTGTGCCGGTTTGCACCTGTACAGGGTTTTCCGGTTTTGTCGCAGTGACTGTATCGTAATCCGTATATAACAGGCAAACCCAGCCACGGTCACATTTTCCCCAGGTATAGCTGCCGCCCTTGGCAGTTTCTGTAATCACCAGTTTTGTTCCGGAATTGACCTTTTGAATGGATTTATAATTGGTGCCGGGCCCCTGCCGAACATTCAACCCGTCAGTATTCACCGTCACAGTCACTCCGTTTTGCGGCTTCTGTTCCGGTTCAGCTGCAGTGCCGTCTGTCCAGCGAGCATACAGCCGCATATTTTTGGTAGATGCATCCAGCTTTGTCACTTTTGTTCCGCCAGTCTTTGCAGTGTACCAACCTTTGAAGGTATAGCCGGAATAAGTGGCTGTCGGAATGATG
>JAZRHG010000025.1:0-8944 GCA_045644625.1 Faecousia sp. | reverse complement strand
CAATCTCCCAGCCCGTCGCAGTAGTCATCCCGCAAAAGCCTGGCTTTGCCGTTTACCATACCGATGGCGCCCTCGTGACAGGCGGAAGCGCAAGCGCCGCAGCCGTTACAGAGCTGCTGGTTGATTTCTATAATTCTTCGTTTCATCCGGCTTTCCCCCGTTTCTGGTTGGCTAAAATCTCCATCATCGCATTGTACATCTCTTCGCCTACGCACTGCTTGGCATACTTGCACCACTGCACGCAGCTTAAATTATCGTTATACGCCACAAATCCGCAATGCTCGCAGGGCATTTGGGTGTCAATGGAGAACATTTCAATTTCGTGTCCGCAGTTGGGACAGACTTTTTCAATAATCGTGGGCGTTCTGGGTTTTCCCTGGCAACCTTCTGCAATCATACGCATATCCTCCTTTTCGTTTGTGTCCATATCATACCATATAAAATACAATAAGTATGTTGGAAAAACAACAAAAAGATAAAATTATTTATATTTTTTGTTGTGGGGAGCATCGGAAAATGGCTTTTTGCGCGGCACGGATGAGAAGAAAACGCTGTATTTTACCTGTTTTTAACATTGCGGAACTTTACAAACGGAAAAGTGTATGGTACAATTGAAAAAATGCCTACAATAATATTACGGAGGGCTCAAAATGGATACAGAAGTTTTGGACGTTTCACAATGTAAAGCGCAAAAGCCCAGAAGCAAAACCATTGCGATTCTTGCACCGACGCTGGCGAAAAGTTTTCTTGCGGAAGTGCTTGCCCATTTTACGTTTCTGCTGGCAGAACGGGGCTGGGATATTACTGTCATCACCGATAATCGGCAAAGTTTTGCGGATTTTCTGATTGACGAACGCACCAAGCGGGTTTCGCTGGATAAGATTTATTGCAAGGCCGGCCAGCGGCAGGAATTGCTGCGTAAATTCATTGATGAGAATGACCATATTGATAATTATATAATTTGGAATGTGCAGACCGATACCTTCGTCGCAGACTTTGAGATTATCAAAGAAGCGGGGAAAGCGGTTTTTGTTGCGTTCTGGAATGCCATGGACAGGCTTGCAAGCCAGAGTGTAAAGCGCAGGGCGGAAATGATGGACTGCCTGGCAGCCAGCACTGCCACCATTTCTGCATTTCCGTTGGACAGCAGGATTAACAATGCTGTCTATATTCCGTTTTTGCACCCCTATTTTCCGGAAGATCTGAAGCGCGCCGAGCTGGGCGAAAAGGATTTGCTTTTGCTGACTGTCGGCGCTTCCGCCCGAACGGTGGTTGTGGCGCAGAATTTTGCAAATTTAGTGGAAACAGATCCGACATTTCAGGATAAAGTCTTGCGGATTGTGCCTATCGACAAGAAACTGAACAACAAGTCCGTTGAAATTTTAACGGAAATGGCAGAAGCATATCCTGAAAATATTATCTTAGAGGAACTTTGCGAAAAGCCCCACAAGATTTTGGACGGCAACGCCGGTGTGATTCTTGTGGATAACGAGCAGGAGCAGCCCAAAATGCTCTCTGTCGCCGTGGCTATGGGTATGCCTACGCTGCTTGTGAAGGGATACTCGGACTATTCTATTCAGGAGTTTAACAAAGGTTTCCGCATTTGCCACTCCAACAACGGTGAGAAGCTATCAGAAGAACTGAAGCGTTTCTTCGACCCTAAGGTTAACGCCAAGCGGTCCGCAGCCACTTTGCGGGCGCTGGGAAAGCCGATCAAGGACGAAATTATGGACAGCTGGGAAAATGTCCTGCTGGGAAATCCTGTGAAAGAATACCAGTTTGTTACGGAAGAACATGTGCTGCTCTGCTGCCTTTCCCATATGAAGAACCTCAACCAAAAGCAGCTGCAGCGCTTTGATGCAGCCGCCAAATACAACTCCTATCCCGCTGTTAAGAAGGCGAAAAAGAAAGTTGCCAGAATGAAGCGGAAGAAGTATTTATCCTTGGCGTGGATTTGGCTGGAAATAAAGAAATCCTACTATAATGCTATCGAACGGTTCCATATTTGGGAGAGAAATAAGCGGTTTGATTATAGCTTCATTGAGCTGGACACCCCCACAAGAAGAAAAATGCAGCTTCTGATTATGAAGATGTATGTGGAGTTTGAGCGAATCTGTAAAGAACTGGGTTTGCGGTATTATATGGCAGGCGGCACCTTGCTGGGCGCGGTCCGTCATAAGGGCTTTATTCCCTGGGATGATGATTTGGACGTAGTTATGCCCAGAAAGGATTACGATGCCTTTTTGAAGGCGGCGCCGGCGCTGTTAAAAGAGGGTATTCAACTGAACGCAAACGCCTATCCATATTCCTTCAGCCGTATGGAAGTTGAAGGAACACATATGACAGCTCCTTTCAAGAAGCAGGTCAGAAGAGTGTTTTTGGATGTGTTGCCCTTGGATTGCGCTTGTGAAGATGAAAAGCTTCGCATAAAGCACGAGAAGCGGAACCAGCAGCTTATGTTCCGTATGTATGAAGAAGCCCGAAAGATACCGCAGTTGTACTGGAAAAACCGTGCGGTTATCATTCGCCGTATATTCCTGAAGCTGTTCTCCTCCCACAAGGTAGTTAACAGGAAATGGACAAAAAATGCCAAGAAGTATTATTCCGAGGACGCCAAGAACTGGCTGTGTATGTGTGGAGAATACGGCTATGAGGGAGAAGTGTTCCCCAAGGAATACTGGGGCGAACCGATTATGATGGAGTTTGAGGGTTTGCAGGTTCCCTGTATGCGTGAGTATGATGCATATCTGTCCGCCCACTACGGTGACTATATGCAGGTGCCTCCCGTCTCGCAAAGAGGTATGAAACACAATATCTATTCCATGACACTGGGGCGGTATGATAATATGTCCGTGGAAGAGGTTGCCCAGGAGCTTTCCGATGACTATTTTGCAAGCACCGGCAAGCGTATTTCCTTCCGAAAAGTCGCAGAATAAATGAAAAAGAGGACCTTCCTGATGGCGTCGCCATCAGGAAGGTCTTTTTTGTCTGCAAAGGAAGGAGGGCGACACCGAGACCATTCGGTGCCGCCCAAGGAGAAAGAAGGGGGTAACTCTTTCTTATATAAGGAATGCAATTGGAGTACGGCTTAGGCAAACGCGTTTACCGCCCACGTTTCTTATCCTTACAATCCGCCTGCATAACCTTTCAAAAAGGGGGATTACAGAGGGAACTCTGCAATCATACTCCAGCCTGCTTCCACAAACTGGGAGAGCGTGCGCTGGGAAGCGCCAAAGCGGATAAATTCAGCCTCCGGCAGCTTTTCCACATTGTAAGCGCGAACAAATTCAGGAATGGTAGACAAGCTTTCGATGGTCTGTGCAGCAACGGCTTCATCAAAGTGCTCCACGAACTCGGTTTCCTTACCCAAGGCAGTCAGGATACCGGCGGACAGGGAGAAGCTCATATCCGCGCCAGCCAGTGCGGTTGCGTGATAGCCGCCGCGCATACCGGCGGGCATCAGCTTGGATTCATAGCCCCGCTCTTTGCAGATGGCGTAAGCCTTCTTAATGGCGGCAGTGCCTGCCTGAATGATGTCGCTTTCGGCAACATCAGCCTGCATATCCTGGGCAACATCCCGCAGGTAGTCGTCCAGGCGGCCTACCATAATCACGGAGAAGGCAGCGCCGGGCTTCTTGCCGGCAGCGCGGCAGCGGTCAATGCCTCTCTGCTGAGCAGCGGCAATGGCAACGCACTGAGGGGTGGTGAAGCTGACAGTACCCACGGTGGTGATACCTTCAGCAGCCAACTCCTCGATGGCGCGCAGACCGGCAGCGGTTGCGGGGATTTTGACAGCGATGTTGGGAGCCCAGGCAGCTAATCTGCGACCCATTTCCACCATCGCGGCGGTGTCGCCCTGCTTCTTGGGGTTGACCTGGGCGCAGACATAACCCTGCGCGCCTTCAGTTGCCTCATAAATGGGCTGGAACTTCTTTGCAATCTCCACAGTGATGCAGCGGATGATTTCCTCTGCCTTAGCATCGCCGGAAAGACCTTCGGCGGACTTTAAGTACGGACGCCAGAAATCCGGGAAAGAATACAAAGACTTTTTAACCAGAATGGGGTTGGTGGTAACGCCGGTGGCGCCGTTTGCAATGGCTTCATCCATTGTTGCATAGTCTGCGCTGTCGGTCCACCAGTAGCCAGCGGTTTCGCTGAGCCATTTTAAGTAAGGATTGGTGACCATAATTGTAGCCTCCTCTTATTAGATACGTTCCACAGTGCCTTCCCAGGTATCCATTGCCTTCTTGCGGGAGTGCTCGTCATACCAGTGCTTGGTGACGGTCTTGGCGCGGGTGTAGAAACGGACGCCGTCCAGACCCAGCACGTGCTGGTCACCGAAGAAGCTGTCCTTGTTGCCGGAGAAGGGGAAGTATGCAGAGGGAACGGGGATACCCACGTTGATACCCACCATACCGCCGTCGGTGAGCAGCTCAAACTGACGGGCGTAGTAGCCGTTCTGGGTGAAGATGACAGAGCCGTTGGCGAAGGGGTTGGCGTTCATAATCTCCAGACCTTCCTCGAAGGTCTTCACGCGCTTAATCACAGTGACAGGTCCGAAGATTTCCCGGTCACCGATGGACATCTCGGGCGTGACCTTGTCCAAAATGGTGGGGCCTACGAAGAAGCCGTTTTCAAAGCCGGGAACCACGATGTCGCGGCCGTCCAGCACCAGTTCTGCACCCTCGTCGATGCCCTTCTGAATCCAGTTGCAAACGGATTCTTTGTGCTTTGCGTTGACCACGGGGCCCAGCTGGGTCTCGGGATCGTAAGCGCAGCCAACCTTCATAGCCATTGCCTTTTCCTTTAAGAGGGCAACGAACTTGTCGGCAATGGACTCCTGTACTACCACAACAGGCAGAGCCATGCAGCGCATACCGGCGCAGCCGTAGGTGGAGTTGATGATGGCGTTGGTAGCGCTCTCCAGGTCGCAGTCTTCCAGCACCAGTGCGTGGTTCTTGGCTTCGCACTGTGCCTGCACGCGCTTGCCGTGGGCAGCAGCCTTGGAGTAGACCTGCTTGCCGATTTCGGTGGAGCCGACGACGGGAACGGCCTTGTCGCGGCTGTCGGTCAGGAACAGCTCAGACTCTTTTCTGGAGCAGGTGACCAGGTTGACAACGCCTGCGGGGAAGCCGGCTTCTTCATAGAACAGCTCCATAATACGCATAGAGGTCAGGGGGGTGTAGGAAGCGGCCTTCAGCACCACGGTGTTACCGGTGGCGATGGCCAGAGGCACCATCCAGCCCCAGGGAATCATAGCGGGGAAGTTAAACGGAACGATACCGGCAACAACGCCCAAAGGCATACGGTAGGATGCGGTGTCGAAACCGGTGGTAACCTGCAAGGATGCGGAACCCTGGCTGATAAAAGGAACAGCGCAAGCCGCTTCGGTGGGCTCGATAGCCTTCAGCACGTCACCGCGAGCCTCTGCCAAATTCTTACCCAACTCCTTAGCGCACAGAACTGTCAGCTCGTCTAAGTGCTTGACCAGAACATCACGCCACTTGAACATCATCTGAGTACGCTTACTTAAGGAGGTCTGAGACCATTCGGGGAATGCAGCCTGCGCTGCAGCGATGGCTTCCTCTACTTCGTCTACGGTGCAGCAGGGCACCTGTGCAATCACTTCGCCGGTGGAGGAGTCGGTAACATCCATCCACTTGTCGGTCTTGGACTCCTTCCACTGACCGGCAACGCAATACTTTTTACGTTCTACTGCCATTATTGTTACTCCCTTTCTAATTTACAAAAATCAATTTTAATAATCGGAATTATGTTCCGGCGATATGATTATAAGCCTTAAGTGGTTGTTTGTCAACAAGAAAAGCGGAAAATATACCTTTATAATAAAAAGAAAGAAGCCCCGGTCGGTGCTTCTTTCAGAAATGTTATACAGAGTGTCCCATACGGAAGGAGATTTCCTTAGAGAGATTTTTCAAGGCGGGCAGCGCCACCTTCTGAATGTAATCGTCTGTCAGCCGGTCAATGCTGCCGAAGGCGCTGATGGCGGCAGCCACCGTTCCGGTGTAGTCATACAGGGGAACTGCCACGCAGCGGTGACCGATTTCACATTCTTCATTGTCCAGGGCATAGCCTTGCTGCTGAACGGCGGTCAGCTCTTTCAAAAGGGCATCCCGGTCGGTGATGGTCTTGTGGGTCAGCCGCACCTGTCCCTTTTCGTCCAAAATTTGATTGACCCGGCTGGCGGTCATAGAGCTCAAGAGAATTTTTCCGGAGGAGGTGGAGTGCATAGGGGCATCCTTGCCGATGCGCAGCATGGTGTTCACAGAGCCGTGGGGGGCACTGACCAGGTCCAGATACACCAGCATACCCTCCCGCTCCACGGAAAGCAGCACGCCTAAATTGTGCCGGTTGGCAAAGTCGCTCAGCAGGCCGCCTGCCATATTCCGCAGCACCAGATTGCTCTCCAAGGAGCTGCTCAGCCGGCAGATTTTCCAGGTCATTGCGTAGTGACCGGTGTGTTCATCGTGATACACATAGCCCTGATTGCACATGGTCCGTAAATACCGCACCACGGTGGGCTGGGAGATTTGCAAATCGTCTGCAATGTCCTTCAGTCGCACCGGCAGCCGCCGGGCGGACATATATTCAATAATTTGCAGCAGCTTGTCGGAGGAGAGATTTGCCTCCGTACCCTTTGTTCTGGCCATTTTTTGTGCCTCCTGCTATTTATTTTCGTTCAGTATAGCATAGTTGCCTGGTTTTTTCTACTACAATTTTAATAATCGGAAATGAATTTATTTTTTTGGGAGACATTAAGACAAAAACAAGGGATTTTCGGGACAAAATGGCTTGACTTAGGGGGCGGGGGTGGTATAATTGCAAACGAGAGGTGACGAAAGATGTTTGTGACATTCAGTCAAGTTCTGATTTTGCTGATTTTCATTGCGGTTGGCTTTACCCTGGGCAAGACAAAAATCGTGCAGGATGCCCACACCAAAAGCATATCGGGTCTGCTGGTGTATGCGCTTTTGACCTGCAATGTTTTTAAAACTTTTTCCGAGCGGTTTACACCGGAATATGTGGTGACAAATTATCGGCTGCTGCTGATATCTGCCGTTGTAATTTGCATTACTTTTGTAGCGGCGCATTTTACCGCAAAGCTGTTCTCGAAACACAAATATGAGCAGAGTGTTTACGAATACTCTCTCATTGTTCCCAACTATGGGTATATGGGCTATGCCTTGGCAGAGGCCTTCTTCGGACAGGCAGGTCTTATGGATTATATGGTCTACACCATGCCGCTATCCATTTTTGTCTACACCATTGGTGTTGCCAAGCTGACCAAGCAAAAGGTGAGTCTGAAGGGTCTGTGCAATCCGGTGATCATTGCCATGGCTTTGGGAATCGTTGTGGGCCTAACCGGTTTGCAGCTTCCCCAGGTGCTGAAAGATGTGGTTTCCAAGTCTGCCGCTTGTATGGCGCCTGTGAGCATGCTGTTTACCGGCGTGGTGATTTCCGGTTTTTCCGTGAAGAGTATGTTTACCGACGGCAAAAATTATAGTATGGCGGCGTTGCGGCTGCTGGCAATTCCGCTGATTGTTGGCTTGGTGATGCGTTTGTTCTTTGATGCGCAAGTGGTGCGGCTTGCAGTTTTGTGTGCGGCCCTTCCCTGTGGTATGAACACGGTGGTGTTCCCCAGAATGGTGGATGAGAACTGCAAAATCGGCGCAGGACTGGCAGTGCTGACGGCGTTAATCTCCTGCATTACAATACCTGTTGTTTTGGCCCTTTTTGGCATAGGCTAATATGCGTATAAAGCGCCTCCGATTGCAAAATCGGGGGCGTTGCTTTTGGGCAGATAGCATTTTTAAAAGGATAACATCTTTTAAGATAGCTTGCTTTTTTTCAAAAATCTCGGTACAATAAACACAAATCAAATACATGGGGAGGAAGTTTATGAAGATTGGTTTTATTGGCGTGGGCGTGATGGGCGGTCCGATGGTCCTGAACCTGATGAAGAAGGGGTTTGATGTTTCCATTTACACCCGCACCAAGGAAAAGGCGCAGTATGTCATTGACGCGGGCGCCCGCTGGTGCGACACGGTGGCAGAGGCTGCCAAGGGCAAAGATGCGGTGATTACCATTGTGGGATACCCCAAGGATGTGGAAGAGGTTTATTTTGGGGAAAGTGGCATCATCGCCAATGCGGACAAGGGCACGGTGCTGATAGATATGACCACCACCAGCCCCAAATTGTCCCAAAGAATTTACGCCGAGGCGGCTGCCAAAGGCCTGTCTGCGCTGGACGCGCCGGTTTCCGGCGGCGATGTGGGCGCGCAAAAGGGTACGCTTGCCATTATGGTGGGCGGTGATAAGGACGTTTTTGAGAAAATGGTTCCTGTGTTTGAAGCAATGGGCACCAACATTCGTTATCAGGGCGCTGCAGGCAACGGTCAGCACACCAAAATGGCAAACCAGATTGCCATTTCCGGCTGCATTGCCTCTGTGTGCGAAGCCATTACTTACGCCAACAACTGCGGACTGGATGCCCAGGATATGTGGAATGCTATTTCCACCGGCGCAGCCGGTTCCTGGCAGATGACCAACAACGGACAGAAAATCATTGACGGGGATTTTGCCCCCGGCTTCTTCGTCAAGCACTTTATCAAGGATATGAATATCGCCATTGACGAATCCGATGCCCGGGATTTGGGTTTGGAAGTGCTGCATTTGGTGCGGGATCAATATGTGAAGCTTGCCGAAAACGGCGGTGAAGACGAGGGCACACAGGCGCTGATTAAAGTCATCGATAAAAAGTAATGTAAAAAGGACAATCCTGGTGAAGTGACCCCAAAAAGTTAGACAAATATTTCTAACTAAAATTGTTTAAGCTGCCGAAAGGGCTTGCTGTCTGTGTAATGCAGGTGGCAAGCCCTTTAGTCTTGCCTTAATTCGCCGGTTATTGTAATAATCAATGTAA
>JAZRHG010000024.1:0-2038 GCA_045644625.1 Faecousia sp. | reverse complement strand
CCGAGTGGGAGACCAAGGCAAAGGATCTGGCAGCTCGCTTCCAGAAGAACTTTGTCAAGTACACCGGCAACGAAGAGGGCAAGGCTCTGGTTGAGGCTGGTCCCAAGCTGTAATTGCATATACTGTCCAGCCCTGTGACTTTAGGCGGGGCTTCATAAGACAGTATCTGCTTCCATTATCCAATACCGCAAAAAGCGCTATGGTAAGGCTAACGCCTACCATAGCGCTTTTTTGCGATATTCCCTGGGGGACACCCCCTGATACCTGCGGAAAAGCTTGGAAAAATGCCGGGCATCCCGATATCCAACGGCTGTCGCCACCTCTGCCATTGTCAGCGTGCTGCAGGCCAACAACTTGCAGGACTCTTCCATCCGCATACGTTGCAGAAAGGCTTGAATGCTGATGCCCACATCCCGGCTAAACAGGCTGCTCAGATACTGAGGTGTATAGCCTGTCAGCTCGCTGAGCTTGCTCAAGGAAAGTGGTTTGGCATAATGGCACTTCAGATACTCCATCACATCCGTCACAGCATCCCGGGGAGAGTGGCCCTCACAGGCGCGGACCGCACAGACCAACGCCTGAATCAAGTAACACCGCAGCAATTCTTCGTAACCGGTGGCACGCTCCGTGTATTCGTGCTCCATTTGCCGGATGATTCGCCGGACAGATCCGTCGGTATCGTGCAGCACCCGGTCGGCAATGGGCATATCTACCTTAACGCCGAAACGCAGGATCTGATTGGACAGCAAATGGGAAATAGAGGGACAATCGCGCAATGCCCGGTCACAGGATTCCGGCAAAAACAGGCAGCTGATAATCTCAAAATCCTGAATACTTTCATAGCCGTGCGCGCTGAGAGGATTTGTCACATAGTAATCTCCGGCGCAGACAGGGATTTGCGCGTCGGGCATTTTGCGAACGGCAGAGCCCTGCAGCACATATACCAATTCAAAATAAATATGCTGATGGGTATAGGCTCTGGGGAAGAGCCGTTGTATCTGAATGGTCCTGTTAGCGCTTCCGGTATCGAAGGAAACCAAAGGATAATTGCTCATATTCTTAAAACCCACCTCCAAAACTGCATTATTTCTAAAATGTGTGTGAATTTATTATATCGTTACCGTTTGTTGCTTGTCAAGGTGTGCGCTTAAGATTGGTCTGCAAAAATCTTAAAATCACCCTCGAAACACAGAAAATCTGGGAGAAATCAGTGCGAAAATAGAAACTTCCCCTTGCCTTTCAAATTCCCGTGTGCTATGATGAAACCACTTGGAAAGGAGATTTTCACTATGCGCTCTGACGATTTGAACGCTCAGCCTGCTTTCCGGGTCGGCTATGCCCGGGAAGATGTCACGCCCAAGGAGCCCATTGGTCTGCCTGGCTTTGCCAACACAGAGCATAGAATCAGCACGGAAGTGCGTGATCCTATTTTCGTCACCTGTCTGGCATTTTCCCAAGGAAATGAAATCGTTTTAATGTACTCCATGGACACCCTTTATATAGATGCGCGCACCGCACGAATAATCCGCAAAGCACTCAACGAACAATTCGATGTTCCGGAGGATCGGATCTTTCTGTGTGCAACCCACACCCACTCCGGTCCTGCCTACTATTATGAAGAATATTTCAACCAGGTCTTTCTTCCCGGACTTGTGTGTGCCGCAAAAAATGCCCTTGCAGATCTGGCTCCCGCCACAATCTATGGCGCAAAGACCAAGACTGACCGCTTAAATTCCGTCCGTCACTATATCACCGCGGATGGCAACTATATCGGTAGCGGAGCCGCTGTCGGGCAAGTTCGCAAATCCATCGTAAGAAACGCCAGAGAAACTGACCCGGAAATGATTTTGGTAAAATTTGTACGGGAAAGCCACAAAAAAGACATCTGCCTGATCAACTGGCAATGCCACCCCTGTTCCTGTTACGAATTTGATACATACCTCTCTGCAGACTTTATTGCAGTGGTCCGTGAAAACGTGGAAAAGCAAACCGGCATGCCGTGTATTTATTTCTCCGGTGCCAATGGTGATCTGGGTCG
>JAZRHG010000023.1:0-2457 GCA_045644625.1 Faecousia sp. | reverse complement strand
CGAAGAAGGAATGATTGCCTTCTGTAAGGGCATTCAAGCTGCGGCTCCCGTAGATTCCTTTGCAACGCCCCTGCCCTGGGAGATGCCAGGCTACAATGACCGGGTGATTATGGCAGCAGGTGCCTTTGTGCAGGGCTCTTCCATTGAGCTTTCCGCAGACGGTCCCATCCGTGAACCTTATGCCGTGTATTTCCAGGGCGGACTTACCTGGCAGCACGCAAAATTAGGTATTTTAATGAGTCTGCAAAAAATGATTGATGCAGAACTCATCAAATTATAAAGGAGAGAAATAATATGTCTTGGTTCTTTTTTGCTGTTTCAACCGCAATCTTATGGGGTGTTGCCGAATTGTTTTACAAAAAAGGTGCACGCCCCGACGAAAAGTATTCCCACTTGAAAATCTGCGTTTGGGTTGGCATCGTGATGGGCGCCCACGCAGTGTTCACACTGGTAACGCAGGATATTCACTACAATCCTGTAAACATTCTTTGTTATCTTCCCGTATCTTTGTTTTACATAATTTCAATGGCATTTTCTTACTTCGGAATGCGTTTCCTGGAAGAATCCATTTCTGACCCCATTGAGAACACCGCTGGTGTTATTTGCACCCTTATGTTTGTAGTATTTTTGCAGGAAAGCATTTCTCTGCTCACCTGGATTTCCATTGCCATTATTACCGTTGGCGTTGTGGGCGTTGGTTACTTGGAAAATCACGGTGAAACCGTTCGAAAAAAGAAGTTGGGTAAAAAACTGGCTGTTGTAGCGTTCTGTATGCCCTTTGTGTATGCTCTGCTGGATGCCTTCGGCACATTTTGGGATGACGCCTACTTCCTTGTTGAGGATGTGGCCAACTCTCCGCTGGTTGATGTAAGCGCAGAAACCATTGAAGCAGTTGCAAATACCAGTTATGAATTAACCTTTGCTGCCTTCGCTTTGGTGCTGTTTATCTTTATGAAGGTTAAAAAAGTAAAGTTCGGTCCTCTGCCCACACACCGGGACAAAATCGCTGCCGCCGTGTTTGAAACTGCCGGACAGTTTACCTATGTTTATGCGCTCGGCGGAAACGATGCTGTTGCCGCGCCTATTCTTTCCTCTGTGTGTGTCGTATCCCTGCTGCTTTCCCGTATTTTCCTAAAGGAAAAACTTTCCTGGAAAACCTATGTCTTTATTGCTATCGTGATTATTGGTATTCTGTTGTTGGCTGTCAGCGAGGAGCTGTAATATCAAATACCGGCAGGAAACAATGCGTTTCCTGCCGTTGTTTTTTTATTCAGCTGATTAATCAAATTTCAAAGAGTATAGCTTGGTATCCAGCATAGTGAACTTGAGGCGGATGGGCTTGCCGGCAAATTGGCTGAAATCCGTGCCGTCCTCCAAGGTGACCACTCTGTCGATGTTGTCACCGAAAATTTCAAAACTCTTGCCCAAACCGGTCTTTCCGTCCTCGGACAACACTTCAACATAGAGGTGACCGTAAGCAGAACCTTCAAAATTCAGGTGCAGCTTGGAGCCTTCAAAGGTGATGGGCTTTGTAACCAGCACCTCTTCCTTGCCGCCGGACCAGTAACAACCGAAGCCGTCTTTACGGATCACGTGACGCATCAAAGGTCTTTGACCGGGTACACAAACGTTCTCAATGGTGTAGAAACTAATGTTTTGGTCACCGGTATCAATGTAGCCATAGGAGGGATAGCAGTCGCCATAGACCCAGTTATGCTCCGCTTCGTAACGGGGTGTCATAAAGGATTCCATATGGCGGTCCCAATTCAGGCCGTCGCGGCTCCACATAAAGATACAGTCGGTGATGGCCAATCCCTCACGGGGAACGCCCTCTTCGATCTTCTGTTTGCGGTATTCAGCACGAGGCATTTGTGCAAAGTTCTCTGTCCACTGCTTTCTCTCGCAGTAACGGGTAGGCATACCAATCAGGATATGGGGCGCACGGTCATACTCCATAATATTGTTGGTGTAAAGAGAAATATCCTGACCATCATTATAATTGATACGTTCAGGGCGTGTCCAGTTGCGGAAATCGTCGGAGTACATCACACGGATATCGCGAATACCCGCATTTTTATTACCCTTGGGAATGTAAGCATCTGTGATATCTTCAACGCCGTCGGCAGTGCAAGCGCCGGTGACACCATCCATAATGATATTATGGTAGTTACGAATGTAGGCAACATAGCGTTTGCCATCCCAGCGAACAGTATTTAAGGAGTCAAAGTTACCGCAGACAGAGATGAGTCCGTAGCATTTGAAGTTATAGCCGTCGGCAGAATAGTAGTACCACAAGCCGCGCTTCATGGCGCCGGGGCGTTTATTATCTGCCTCGGTTTTGGCAGGCATACCGTCTGCCAGACATTTATACTTTTCTTCCGGAGGACAATTGGGGTTGGGGTCATAGTAAAAGAAGGCATTATCGCGGAAGCAATGGTCTTCCAAAACAATATTATT
>JAZRHG010000022.1:0-15354 GCA_045644625.1 Faecousia sp. | reverse complement strand
GGAATTCTGGATGATTGAGCCGGAAATCGCTTTTGCGGATTTGGCAGACGATATGCGCCTTGCCGAGGATATGATTAAATATATCATCGCCTATGTGCTGGAGAAAGCACCGGAGGAGATGAATTTCTTCAACCAGTTTGTGGATAAGGGGCTTTTGGAGCGGCTGAACCACGTGCTGAACTCCGAATTCGGTCACGTGACCTACACCGAGGCAATTGAAATTCTGGAAAAGTGCAACGACAAGTTCCAGTATCCTGTCCATTGGGGTAGCGACCTGCAGACCGAGCACGAGCGGTATCTGACCGAGGAAGTGTTCAAGCGCCCTGTGTTTGTCACCGATTATCCCAAGGAAATCAAGGCTTTCTATATGAAGCTCAACCCCGATGGGAAGACCGTGGCAGCGATGGACTGCTTAGTGCCCGGCATTGGCGAAATCATCGGCGGCTCTCAGCGTGAAGATAACTACGAGCTGCTCAAATCCCGCATCGAGGAGCTGGGTATGAACCCTGAAGATTACGGCTTCTATATGGACCTGCGCAAGTACGGCTCTGCCCGTCACGCAGGCTTCGGCTTAGGCTTTGAGCGCTGCGTGATGTATCTGACAGGTATGGGCAACATCCGCGATGTGCTCCCCTTCCCCAGAACTGTTGGCAACTGCGAACTGTAAAATGGCAATTTATGGCTGATTCCAATTTTGGAATCAGCCATTTTTTATTGGTTTTGTTTCTGCATTTTTCCGGCCATATTCGCGCCTATCCAACACATCCTAAAAACAAAAAGGAGATTTAAAAATGAAAAAATTTCTTGTTTTTTTAT
This sequence comes from Faecousia sp., assembly GCA_045644625.1. Lineage (GTDB taxonomy): Bacteria > Bacillota > Clostridia > Oscillospirales > Oscillospiraceae > Faecousia. The sequence continues at coordinate 14,538 of JAZRHG010000022.1, read as the reverse complement.
GGCTTTTTTGTTTCCCCGGGCTGCTTTTGACCGGCTGCCGGAAGCAGATGCCGGTGCCCTACAATTTAGCAGAAAAAATCGAAATTACCTGTCAGCATAAGGATGTTCTTATCCGCCGAAATTATACCTCTCAGGAAAAAATGGGGGCTGTTTTACTGTATCTGCGGCTGATGCAAACCGGAAACACCACCAAGACGAACCCCACCGCATTTAAAAAAGAAATTTATCACATTCGCGTGCAATTATCCGACGGCAGGCAGCATATCTATCAACAGACGGCGCATCAATATTTCAAAGGCTATAAACGTCCCTGGATGCACATCTCTGCCGAGGACGCCAAGGGCTTATATGACATTCTGGCGCGATATGAAAGCGACCCGTTTGTTCCAGTTATAACATCCGTGGATAAATTGTAACAAATATCATTTCGTTTTATAAAAAGGAATTTTTATTTTCGAAATTCTCTACTTTTCCTCTTGCTTTTTTAGGTAAAATCATTATAATAATATTGATATTTTCGTATGGATATTATATTATCTATATATTATGACCGATATAGGAAAGGAATGTTAAGCTATGACTTTCAGTTACTATCCCGGATGCACCTTGCGGAACAAGGCAAGTCAGCTGGATGCTTACGCCCGAGCCTCCGCAGAAGCCCTCGGTTTTACACTGCAGGAGCTTGAAAATTGGCAGTGCTGCGGCGGCGTGTATCCTCTGGGCACTGACGAGATTGCCACTAAGCTGGCATCTGTCCGTGCATTGGCGCAGGCGAAGGAAAAGGGGCAGGATTTGGTGACCCTTTGTTCTGCCTGCCATCACGTGCTTAAGCGGGTCAATGACGATATGCAGAATGTACCGGACATCCGCACGAGAGCCAACAATTATATGAAGCTGGCCGAGCCTTATGCAGGCGAAACCAAAGTGCTGCATTTCTTAGAGGTGATTCGGGATGTGATTGGTTTTGACACTTTGAAAGAAAAAGTGGTGAGTCCCCTCACCGGACGCAAGATTGCCGCCTACTACGGCTGTTTGCTTTTGCGTCCCGGCAAGATTATGGCACTGGACGATCCGGAAAACCCCAAGCTGCTGGAAGATTTCATCCGGGCTTTGGGTGCAGAACCGGTGGTGTATCCCTACCGCAATGAGTGCTGCGGCGGCTACATATCCTTAAAAGAGCCGGAAATGGCAAAAAATATGTGTAATACAATTGTTGATAGCGCAAAGGGTTTTGGTGCGGAGTGCTTCATCACCGCCTGTCCCCTGTGCCGCTATAATTTGAACAAGACAGAGCAAGGTCTGCCGGTTTACTACTTCACGGAGCTTCTGGCAGAGGCTTTGGGTGTAAAGGAGGGTGCGCTGTAATGAACGCAAAAGAGCAAGTACAGAAAATCAGCGGTGTAAACCCTTATAAATGTATGAAGTGCGGCAAGTGCTCCGCCACCTGCCCCGCCTACGAAGAAATGGACATCAAACCCCATCAGTTTGTGTCCTATGTGCAAAACGATAATATCGATGCGCTGGCAAACTGCAAATCCCTGTGGAAGTGCTTAAGCTGCTTTGCCTGCGTGGAGCGCTGCCCCCGGGACGTACAGCCCGGACGGATTTTGGATGCAGCGCGACAAATCGTGGTGCGTCAACGGGGCGGTAATTACTTAACCGCCGAACAAATCCCCCCTCTTGTAGACGAAGACCTGCCGCAGCAGCTGTTGGTCAGCGCCTACAGAAGATATAAGAGGTGACAAAAATGCAAAGAATTGGTGTATTTGTCTGCCATTGCGGCAGCAACATTGCCGCAACGGTGGATGTGAAAAAAGTGGCAGAAATGGCACGGCTGGAGCCGGGCGTTGTGTTTGCCGATGATTATCAGTATATGTGTTCCGAGGCCGGTCAAGCCAAAATCGGTGCCGCCATCAAAGAGTATAACCTGACAGGTCTGGTGGTTTGCTCCTGCTCTCCCCGTATGCACGAGGCAACTTTCCGCAAGTGCGCGGAGCGTTACGGCTTAAACCCCTATATGGTGGAGATTGCCAACATCCGTGAGCATTGCTCCTGGATACATAAGGATATGGAAGAAGCCACCGCAAAGGCTGTGATTTTGGCGCGGGCTGCCATTGCCAAGGTGAACTTGAACGCACCTTTGCAGGCAGGCGAAAGCCGGGTCACCAAGCGGGCGCTGGTGATTGGCGGCGGTATTGCCGGCATTCAGACGGCTTTGGACATTGCCGATGCCGGTTATGAGGTGGATATTGTAGAAAAGACCCCCTCCATCGGTGGCCGTATGTCCCAGCTGGATAAAACCTTCCCCACGCTGGACTGCTCTGCCTGTATTTTGACCCCCAAGATGGTGGATGCTGCCGGTCACGAGAAGATTAGAATTTTCACCTACAGTGAAGTGGATAAGGTTTCCGGCTTCGTGGGTGACTTTACTGTGGATATCCGCAAGAAGGCACGCAGTGTGGACGAAACTAAATGTACCGGCTGCGGCGTGTGCCAGGAAAAATGCCCCTCCAAGAAAACACCCAGTGAGTTTAACCGGGGCTTGGGCAATCGCAGCGCCATCTACACCCCCTTTGCACAGGCCATTCCCAATGTGCCTGTGATTGACCGGGAGGCTTGTATCAAGTTTAAGACCGGCAAGTGCGGTGTGTGTGAAAAGGTCTGTCAGGCAGGCGCAATCAACTACGCCCAGGAAGACGAGATCATCACCGAGAAGTACGGCGCAATCGTGGTTGCCACCGGCTTTGACACCATTAAATTAGATAAATATGACGAGTACGCCTACAACCAGAGCAAGGACGTGATTACCTCCTTGGAATTGGAGCGGATTATGAATGCTGCCGGTCCTACCAAGGGTCATTTGGAGCGCCTTTCCGATGGCAAAGCCCCCAAGGAAATCGTGTTCGTGCAGTGTGTTGGCAGCCGTTGCTCCGATGAGCGGGGCAAGCCCTACTGCTCCAAAATCTGCTGTATGTACACCGCAAAGCACGCAATGCTCATTCGGGATAAGTACCCGGATGTGAATGTGACGGTGTTCTATATCGACGTGCGTACCCCCGGCAAGAACTTTGATGAGTTCTACCGCCGTGCAGTGGAAGAATACGGCGTCAACTACATTAAAGGTCAGGTGGGCAAGGTTGCGCCCCAGCCCGACGGAAGCCTGTTGGTACAGGGTTCTGACCTGATTGACAACAAGCAAATCAAAATCAAGGCGGATATGGTGGTTTTGGCTACTGCTATCGAGCCCAACGAAGGCGTGCGGAACATTGCCACAATGCTCACCGCCTCCATTGATACCAACAACTTCCTGACAGAAGCACACCCCAAGCTGCGCCCCGTGGAGTCTCCCACTGCCGGCGTGTTCCTGTCCGGTGTGTGCCAGGGTCCTAAGGATATTCCCGAGACGGTTTCTCAAGCCGGCGCTGCTGCCGTGAAGGTCATCGGTCTGCTTGCCAAGGATAAGCTGACCACCAACCCCTGCACCGCACAGGCAGATGAGCTGATGTGTAACGGCTGCAGTAACTGCGCCAAGGTTTGCCCCTACGGCGCCATCACTTACGAGACCCGTCAGGTCAACGACCACGGCATCCGCGAGGACCGCCGGATTGCAGTGGTAAACAAGGCGCTGTGTCAGGGCTGCGGTGCTTGTACGGTCACCTGTCCCTCCGGTGCGATGGACCTGCAGGGCTTTTCTAACAGACAATTACTTGCGGAGGTGGATGCAATATGTCGGTAAATCAAGAATTTCGTCCCAAGATTGTGGCATTTTGCTGCAACTGGTGTAGCTACGCAGGCGCTGACCTTGCCGGTTCTTCCCGTCTAAGCTATCCTGCCGATGTGAAGATCATCCGTGTCCCCTGCTCCTGCCGCGTCAATCCTATGTTTATTCTCCGCGCCTTTGAAAAGGGCGCGGACGGTGTGATTTTGTGTGGCTGCCACCCCGGTGACTGCCACTACTCCACCGGTAACTACTATGCCCGCCGCCGTATGACGCTACTGTTTTCTATGCTGGACTTTATGGGCGTGGAAAACGGCCGTACCCGTGTGGAATGGGTCTCTGCCGCCGAAGGCGTGAAGTTCTCCACCGTTATGAATGACTTTGTGGAGAAAATCCGCGGTCTTGGCGAGAATGTGCGATTGGGGGATTTAAGATGCAAGAAGTAAAAATTAGAGCATTGGAGCTCCTGAAAGACGGCACTATCCAGCGGGTGCTTGGCTGGCGGATCGGTGAAAATACATACGACCCCGAGCCTGCCTTCTTCGCAACCGAAGAAGAAATGGAAAACTTTGTTTACAACAATTTCTGCGCTGCCAATTTAAGTAAGTATATGATTGAAGCTTCCAAGTTGGAGGGCAAGACACTCATTTGCCTGAAGCCTTGCGACAGCTACAGCTTCAACCAGCTTTTGGCTGAGCACCGGGTAGACCGGGAAAAGACTTACATCATCGGTGTGGGCTGCAAAGGCAAACTGAGCATCGAGAAAGTGAAAGAAACCGGCGTCAAGGGTATTCTGTCCGTCACCGACACCGACCCTCTGCAGGTAGAAACCCTCTACGGAAACGCAGAAGTTGCTTACAAAGCTGCTATGCTGGACCGCTGCCACGTGTGCAAGGGTAAGGACCACGTTGTCTATGACGAGCTGATTGGTGAAAGCGAAGACACTGTGGATGCAGACCGCTTTGCCGGGGTGCAGGCCATTGAGGCTATGACTCCCGAGGAGAAGTTTGCTTTCTTCCAGAAGGAGCTTTCTAAGTGCATTCGCTGCAATGCCTGCCGGAACGTGTGCCCTGCCTGTTCCTGCCGCAAGTGCGTGTTCGACAGCAACAAGTTTGACAGCGCGCAGAAGGCAAATGTGGATTCTTTTGAAGAAAAGATGTTCCATATTATCCGCGCTTTCCACGTAGCCGGCCGCTGCACCGACTGCGGTGAGTGCAGCCGTGTATGTCCCCAGGGTATCCCGCTGCACCTGTTTAACCGGAAGTTTATTAAGGATATTAACAATCTGTACGGCGAATATCAGGCAGGTGCTGATGCTGAAGCCAAAGGCCCGCTGACCAGCTTCACCACCCACGATGCCGAGCCCAGTGTTGTGGCAGAGGGAGGTACCAAATGAAGAAAATAGCCATTTCTAACCTTCTTAAGTTGTATGAAACCATCGCCCAGGCGCAGAGCCTGATTTTGCCGGTAAAAACCGCCGGTAAGACCAATTTCGGCGTGTGGACGGAAGATTGCGAGGTGGATTTGCAGACCTTAAAAACTGTCAAATCCGCAAAGGACGCCTTCTTCCCCCAAAGCGAAACCCTGTATCACTGTCACCGTGACGGCAAAAGCATCACCATCACCCCCGAAGCACTGGAAAGTGAAAGCTTTGTGGTATTCGGCATCAAGGGTTGTGATGTACAGGGTATTGCGGTTTTGGACAAGGTGTTTTTGGCAGAGCCTGTGGATAGCTTCTATGCTGCCCGCCGCTGCCACGGCACCATCGTGTCTCTTGCCTGCGGCGAGCCGGAAGAAAGCTGCTTCTGCAAGGTGTTCGGCATTGACTGCGCAGAGCCCGAGGGTGACGTGGTCACCTGGCTGGCCGGGGACTATCTCTACTGGAAGAGCATTACCGAAAAGGGCGAAAAGCTGACCGCGCAGGTTTCTGACCTCTTGGAAGACAGTGACGAAAACGCCGTCAATGCCCAAAAAGAAGCCACCCGTAAAATTGTAGAGAAGCTTCCCTACGCCAACCTGTCCTTAGAGGGTTGGAACGGTGAGGCTCTCAACGAGAAGTTCAACTCTCCCATTTGGGAAACCCTTTACAAGCCCTGTCTTGCCTGCGGCACCTGCACTTTTGTGTGCCCCACCTGCCAGTGCTATGACATTAAGGATTACAACACCGGTAATGGTGTGCAGCGCTATCGCTGCTGGGACAGCTGTATGTACTCTGACTTTACCATGATGGCACACGGCAACAACAGAACAAGCCAGCTGCAGCGTTTCCGTCAGAGATTTATGCACAAATTGGTGTACTTCCCCGCCAACAACGACGGAATGTACTCCTGCGTAGGCTGCGGTCGCTGCGTGGACAAGTGCCCCAGCCACTTAAATATCGTTAAAGTCATCAAAGCTTTTGGAAAGGAGGGGAAATGATGCACGATCACGAATGTACCTGCCATCCCGGTTTTGTACACGACACTTTGATTCCGCAGGTAGGCATCATTACAAACATCCGGCAGGAAACGCCCGATGTGAAAACCTTCCGGATTGAGCCCCCGCAAGGTGGTAAGTTTTTCGAGCATATGCCCGGCCAGTGCGCTATGATTTGCGTGCCCGGCGTCAGCGAGGCGATGTTCTCCATCACCTCCTCTCCCACCAACAAGGAATTTCAGGAATTCAGCATTAAAAAGTGCGGTGTCCTCACCGATTGCCTCCACTCTTTGGAGGTTGGCGATCAGGTGACTGTCCGCGGTCCTTACGGCAACAACTTCCCTGTGGAGACGGAGCTGAAGGGCCAAGACCTGTTGTTCATCGCCGGCGGTATCGCGCTGGCCCCGCTGCGCAGTGTGATCAACTATGTGCTGGACAACCGGGAAAACTACGGTCATGTGGACATTCTCTACGGCGCTCGCAGCGCTGACGATTTGGTGCAGCTGAAGGAAATTCAGGAAGTCTGGATGAAGACCAAGGATGTAAACGTGTACCTCACCATTGACCGCCCCCAGGAAGGCTGGGACGGCAACGTGGGTTTCGTTCCCACTTACCTGAAGGAGCTGGCATTTGACACCAATCGCACCGCCATTTTGTGCGGCCCTCCCATTATGATTAAGTTCTGCCTGCAGGCGCTGCAGGAAATGGGCTTTTCCAAGCAGCAGGTTTACACCACGTTGGAGCTTCGTATGAAGTGCGGCGTGGGCAAGTGCGGCCGTTGCAACATCGGTTCCAAGTACGTCTGTAAGGACGGTCCTGTGTTCCGTTGCGACCAAATTGACGAACTGCCCGCTGAATACTAAGAAAGGAAGAGTTTACAATGGAAAAACTTGTTAATGTTTATTTCTTCGGCAAGCGGTACCAAGTCCCCGCAGACCTGACCATTATGACCGCTATGGAATATGCCGGTTACACCCTGACCCGGGGCTGTGGCTGCCGCCACGGTTTCTGCGGCGCATGCGCCACTATCTACCGCATCAAGGGCAACAATGAGCTGAAGACCTGCTTAGCTTGCCAAACACAGGTGCAGGAGGGTATGTATATTGCATCCATCCCCTTCTTCCCCACCGACAAGCGCACCTATGAAATCAAGGATTTAAAGCCCAATCAGCAGGTGATGATGGAGCTGTATCCGGAAATTTACAGCTGCATCGGCTGTAACGCCTGTACCAAGGCTTGTACCCAGAGCTTAAATGTTATGCAGTACATCGCTTACGCACAGCGGGGCGAGCTGGAGAAATGCGCAGAGGAGTCCTTCGACTGCGTCAGCTGCGGTTGCTGCTCCGTCCGCTGCCCCGCGGAAATCTCTCATCCTATGGTAGGCTTGCTTGCCCGCCGTCTTGTGGGCAAGTACATTGCTCCGGAAACTGCACATCTTTACGACCGTGTTGACGAAATCAACCGCGGCGAATTTGATGAACTCATTGAAAAAGTTATGCAGAAGCCCATTTCTGAAATGCAGGAACTGTATAACACCCGCGAAATTGAGAAGTAAGGAGGGATACGTATGTTTACAGAAAATATGCTGGAGTCTATTAAAAAAGTAGAAGCCTCCCGTGCAGAGCGTATGCGCACAGAACCCCGCCGTATGACTGCCGAGGAAAAATCCGAGCTTCTGAAAGCTTACCATCCCGACTACCGGGCAGAGGGTTTTGCCGAAATTCAAATCGGTCCCAACAAGGGTCAGAAAGCACCCTTAGAGCTGACAAAGCTGCTGCACAGCAACAGTCGCCTGCTGAATGAGCAGATTGACCTGACCAAACCCGCATACGATGTGGATGTTTTGGTTATTGGCGGTGGCGGCGCAGGCGCTTCTGCCGCCATTGAGGCACACGAAGCCGGCGCAAACGTTATGGTGGTCACCAAGCTGCGTATTGGTGATGCCAACACAATGATGGCAGAAGGCGGCATTCAGGCTGCCGATAAGCCCAACGACTCCCCCGTGCAGCACTATTTGGACGCCTTCGGCGGCGGTCACTTTGCTGCCCGTCCCGAGCTTCTGCGCCGACTGGTTATGGAGGCTCCCGATGCTATCCGCTGGCTCAATGAGTTGGGCGTTATGTTCGATAAGGAAGCCGACGGCACTATGGTCACCACCCACGGCGGCGGCACTTCCCGCAAGCGTATGCACGCCTGCAAGGACTACTCCGGTGCAGAAATTATGCGTACCCTCCGCGACGAGGTGATTAACCGTCAAATCCCTGTTGTGGAGTTCACTTCTGCCGTGGAGCTCATCAAAGACGATAAGGGTCAGGTTGCCGGTGCAGTGCTTCTGAATATGGAAACCGGCGACTATATGGTCGCCAAGGCAAAAACTGTGATTATCGCCACCGGCGGCGCAGGCCGCCTGCACTATCAGGGTTTCCCCACCTCCAACCACTACGGCGCTACCGCCGACGGCTTGGTGCTGGGCTACCGCGCAGGCGCACCGCTACTGTATCAGGACACCATTCAGTACCACCCCACCGGCGTTGCTTACCCCTCTCAGATTTTCGGCGCGCTGGTTACCGAGAAAGTACGTTCTTTGGGCGCTATGCTGGTGAACAAAGACGGTGAGGCTTATGCCCATCCTCTGGAAACAAGAGACGTTTCCGCATCTGCCATCATTCGTGAATGTGCGAATGGCAAGGGCGTAGATACACCTCTGGGCAGCGGTGTTTGGCTGGATACCCCGATGATTGAAATCTTAGGCGGCGAAGGCACCATCGAAAAGCGCATCCCCGCAATGATGCGTATGTACTTAAACTACGGCATTGATATGCGAAAGACCCCCATTCTGGTATATCCCACGCTCCACTACCAAAACGGCGGTCTGGAAATCGGCGGTGAGGGCTTTACCAAAGCAATCGACAACCTGCTGGTAGCCGGTGAAGCCGTTGGCGGTATCCACGGACGTAACCGCTTGATGGGTAACTCCTTGCTGGACATCATTGTCTTCGGCAGAAATGCCGGTAAGGCTGCTGCAGCCAAGGCAAAGACTGTGACCTTGGGCACACCCAATTTGGACCACATTCAGGCCTATGCCAAGGAATTGGAGCAGGCAGGCCTCCAGGAAACCGGCGTTTCCCCCCTGCTGCTTCCCAAGTATGCCCGTCACGAAAAATAAATTTTGGAAAAACAGGGGCAATACCCCTGTTTTCCCCGCGTTTTAAGGAGATGTTAGTTTATGGCAATCCTTGAATTTCTCAAGGGTGTTTTCACCAATGACATTATGATTGTGTTCTGCATTGCCGCCTTGGGTTATTTACTGGGCAGTGTGAGCATTAAAGGACTGAATTTGGGCACATCCGGCATTTTGATTGTTGCCTTAGTGTTCGGTCACTTTAACCTGCTGGTGCCTGCGGCGCTGAAGAACATTGGTCTTATCTGCTTCGTCACCGCTGTGGGCTTTATTGCCGGCCCCGGTTTTTTCCGCAACTTCAAAAAGTCTGCTATTTCCTATGTGGTGCTGGGTTTTGTGATTATTTTAGGCGGCGCAGCTACCTGCGTAGCCGTGATAAAGCTTGCCGGCATCGAAACTGACTTGGCTGTGGGTATGATGTCCGGTGCGTTGACCTCCACCCCCGGTCTTGCCGCTGCCATCGAGGCAACCGGCTCTGACCTTGCATCCGTGGGCTACGGCATTGCCTATCCCTTCGGTGTTGTGGGTGTGGTGCTGTTTGTACAGCTGATTCCCAAGATTTTGAAAGTGGATGTTGCAGCAGAGCGGGAGCGGCTGGCTGCCCTGTCCGGTACTACCGGTGCAGACGGCAAGAGCGCCCAAAAGAAAGAATACAAGCACTTGGACGAGTTTGGTCTGCTGCCCTTTGCGCTGGCAGCCGGTTTGGGCGTGCTCATTGGCAAAATCGTCATTCCCCTGCCCGGCGGCGCAGAATTTTCTTTGGGCACTTCCGGCGGTCCTCTGCTGACAGGCCTTATCTTCGGTCACTTTGCCCACGTAGGTCCTGTTGCCATTGATGTGCCGAAAAAGACACTGAATGTGGTGCGGGAAGTGGGTCTTGCCCTGTTTTTGATGGGTGCAGGCACCGAGGCAGGCAAAGGCTTCTTAGCCGTTCTTGCCGAGCAAGGCGTTGCCCTGTTCCTGTGGGGTGCGGTGATGACCCTGGTTCCTATGATCATCGGCTACATTCTGGCTGTTTTCGTGTTCAAGATTGATGTGCTGAGTGCTTTGGGCTCTATCTGCGGCGGTATGACTTCTACCCCCGCGCTGGGCACATTGATGGCGGTGACCAAGACAGAAGCGGTTGCCACCGCTTATGCCGCCACCTATCCTGTGGCACTGATCTTCGTGGTTCTGTGCTGTCAGTTTATTCCGCTGATTTTCGGATAACAAATATACGCCCGTTGCTGCTGCAACGGGCGATATTTATTGACTTTCCCTATGGTTCCGTGGTATACTATATGCAACTTTTTCCCAGGAGGGATTGCGATGAACAAAGTAATTGTCCCCAAGGGCTACAAGCCGGTGCTGAGCAGCTATGAGCTGCAGCGCGCCATTGCCCTGACCAAAGAGATTTTCCAAGAAGAATTTACCCAAAACTTACATCTTCTGCGGGTGTCTGCCCCCTTGTTCGTTGCCTCCACATCGGGTCTTAACGACGACCTGACCGGCAAGGAACGGGCAGTTGCCTTTGATATTCCCGCCATTGGAAGCTATGCACAGGTGGTGCATTCTCTTGCCAAGTGGAAGCGTCTGGCGCTTAAGAAATACGGCTTTAATATGCACGAAGGCTTATACACCGATATGAACGCCATCCGCCGAGATGAGGATTTGGACAACATCCATTCCATTTATGTGGACCAGTGGGACTGGGAGCGGATGATTGATAAGGCGGATCGCACAGAGGCTTACTTAAAAGAAACGGTACAGTCCATTGTGGATGTGATTTGCGATGCCAGCGAGGCACTGAAAAAGGCATTTCCCCAAATCAAGGTGGAATTAAAGCGTGAGGTCAGCTTTGTCACCAGTCAGGAGTTAGAGGACCTGTATCCGGATAACACCCCGGAAGAACGGGAGCATCTGTACTTAAAGGCGCATAAAACTGCCTTTATTATGAAAATCGGCGATAAGCTTCGCTCCGGCAAGACCCACGGCAACCGGGCTCCGGACTATGACGACTGGACCTTAAACGGCGACATCCTTTTCTGGAACGATTTGCTGGGCATTGCTTTTGAAATCTCCTCTATGGGTATCCGCGTCGATGAGGCGGCTATGGACCGGCAATTAAAAGAATCCGGCTGCGATGCCCGGCGGGAACTGCCCTTCCACAAGATGCTGTTAAACGGTGAGCTGCCCCTGACCATCGGCGGCGGCATCGGACAGAGCCGATTGTGTATGCTGCTGATTGGCTGCGCCCACATCGGAGAAGTCCAAACCAGCCTGTGGGACGAGGAAACCCTGAAAACCTGTCAGGAAAACAACATTCCCCTTCTATAATCAAAAACGAGGTGCAAAAGTATTTTGTACCTCGTTTTTCCATTTTTAATAAAATTTTTATTTGTTTATGCTTTACCGTTTTCACTTCTTGTGGTAAACTGTAAGGTAGTTATTTTTTAGGGGGAAATTATGAAACTTTCACAGCTCCACAACAAAAAATGGAACTATCTTCTGCTGGCGTTTTTGGCGCCCTTTGTGGGGATGTGTTTGGTGATGCTGTTCCGGGGCTTTGAGCCCTTTGGGCGGGTTTCTATGCTCTACTCGGATATGTATCACCAGTATTACCCCTTCTTTCTTGCCTTCCGCAAGGCGCTGTTAAATGGCGACGGGCTGATTTACAACTGGACGGTGGGTATGGGAATGGACTATTTGGGCCTTATTTCCTACTATTTGGCATCACCCTTAAATTTGCTCAGCGTGCTCATTCCGGAAGGTTTGCTTTTGGAATATTTCTCTTTGCTCGCCCCCATAAAGATGGGGTTTGCGGGAATGTTCTTTGCGCTATTTCTGAAGAAAACCTTTCACAAGTATGACTTTTCCCTTGTGCTTTTCGGCACGTTTTATGCCATGTGCGCCTGGGCAATGGGCTATCAGTGGAATGTGATGTGGATGGACACCTTTGCCCTGCTGCCCCTGGTGGCGCTGGGTACGGTCGCCCTGCTGCAGGAGAAAAAGTTTATTCTCTACACCGGCACTTTGTTCCTCTCCATTTTTACCAACTATTATATCGGCTTTTTTACCTGCATCTTTGTTCTGCTCATCTTCATTTGCTATGAAATCTGCCGTTGGGGTGGCTTGAAGAAGTTTATCTGCGACTTAGGAAGAATTGCGCTGTTTTCCGTCTTTGCCATCGGTATGACCGCCATTTTGGAAATCCCCGCCCTGGCAGCTTTGCAGGACACCTATTCCAGTGTCAACAAATTCCCCCAGAGTTTTCAGCTGAATATCACCGACAATGATACCTGGCTGGGTCTATTGGACGCTATGCGGCAGGTGGCAGGAAATATGAACGGCGGTATCGCACCCTCCTTAAAAGAGGGGTTACCCAACCTTTATTGCGGTATCATCACCAACATTCTGGCATTTTTGTTCCTGACCTGCAAGCAGGTAAAGTTGCGGGATAAGATTTGCAGTGTACTAATGCTGCTTTTCTTCAATGTCAGCTTCATCATTCGCCAATTAGACTACATTTGGCACGGCTTCCATTTTACCAATATGATCCCCTACCGGTTTAGCTTCCTCTACAGCTTTGTGATGCTGTACATGGCGTATCGGGCTTATTTGTTGAAGGACCGCTTCCGTCTGTGGCAGGTGATTGTATCCGGTGTGCTTGCCATTGGCATCGCCTTCTGCGTCAACGATTTGACAGACATTGCCTACTGGGCTTATAACGGCGCATTTTTGCTGCTGTATCTATTCGTTTTGGTATATCCCCATTGGGCAAAGCGCCTGTCAAAGGAAGCAACTTTTGCCGAAAAGCGGGAATATGTAACGGCGCGGAACAAACGAAAGGCGCTGAGCGGAATGCTTCTCTGGGTAGTGTTTGTGCTGGAGCTTTCCTTAAATCTCATTAACTTCGCCATAAACTTCCCCGGCACGACTGTGACCGATTATCCCAAGGGCACTGTCTACTCAGAGGCAATTTTGCGGCACATGGACGAGTTGGAGAAAGACAATCTGTTCTACAGGGCAGAGGTCACTCATTCCCAAACCCTAAATGACGGCGCGCTGAACGGCTACAACGGCATTTCCACCTTTACAAGCTCCGCCAACGTATCCACCACCCGGTTTATGAAGGACCTGGGCTACGGCGCAAAGGAATCCTACAACCGCTATTGCTTTGAAGAAAGCTCCCCGGTGGCCAATCTGTTTTTAGGCATCAAATATATGATTGAACGGCAGGACCAGGTGGAAGAAAACCCCTACTTCACCTCGGTGCAGCAATTCGGCAATGTGCATCTACTGGAAAATAACGCCTATTTGCCCTTAGGCTTTTTGGCGGAAAATCAGCTCATTGATGTGGCGTTTTCCGGCTCGGAGGACATCTTTCCCTTCCAGAATAAGCTGTTCCAGGCCGCCACCGGCTTAACGGAAAATGTATGGAGCCTTCTTGAGGGCAAAAACCTCTCCATATCCGGAAATTCCGTTTCCGTGAACTCCCAAACCAAAACCGGTTACTGCTCCTACAACACGGAGAAAAACACAGAAGGCACGGTTATCTACAAATATATTGCCGACAAGGAAGGGTTTGTTTGCATCAACTTAAACCTGTCTATGAAGAACAAATTCTCCTTCTTTAAAAACGGCGAGAAGCTGTATGACGAAACCTACAGCATACCCCAAAGCCTGGCGGTCTGTCAGGTTGTGCCCGGGGATTTGATTGAGGTGCAGCTTGCCTGCAAAGCCGACGAGCGGGGTACGATTAACCTCAAGTGCGGTGTGCTGGACGAAGCACTGTTCCGAAAGGGCTATGAGATTCTGAACGCCTCCACATTGCAGCTTACCGCCTTTGAAAGCACGAAGGTATCCGGCACCATCTCCTGCAATCGCAACGGTGTGCTCTACACCTCCATTCCCCAAAACGGCAACTGGAGAGCCTATGTGGACGGAAAAGAAGCGCAGATTGTGGAGATTGGCGATGCGATGGTGGGTCTGATTTTATCCCAAGGTGAACACACCGTTACCTTCCTATATCACAACGCAGCATTTTCCTTGGGCTGGAAAATCAGCCTTGCCTGCTTTGCGGTGTTTGCAGTGCTTACCTGCAGCATCTACCTGCCCAAAAAAGGAAAAGGAAAATACGAGAAATAAAAGTAAGACCTTCGGTAATTTGAAGTGACCCCAAAAAGTTAGACAAATATTTCTAACTAAAATTGTTTAAGCTGCCGAAAGGGCTTGCTGTCTGTGT
>JAZRHG010000021.1:0-7059 GCA_045644625.1 Faecousia sp. | reverse complement strand
GAAAGCCAAGCTGGAGATAGGTGCCAAGAAAGTGCCAAGCACGGAAGCAACCAGAGCATTCTTGCTGGGCAGTTCGCCGAAGCCGTTGAGCTGCTGAGCAGTCAGAACGCTACCTTCAACGATGCCACCCTTGATTGCCATGGGGAGCTTGTTCTTCTTAGCGAACTCGCAAACGATACGAGCGGGTGCGATAGGATCGCCTGTGGTGCTGGCCATAGCGGTAGTGCCGTTGAGAACCTCATCGAAATCGTAGCCGTTTTCCTTAGCTGCGAAACGGGTCAGAGTGTTCTTAACAACAGTATACTCAACACCACCCTCACGGAACTGCTTACGCAGGTCGGTATCCTGAGCAACGTTGATACCCTTGTAGTCCACGAAGACGATGGAAGTAGCTTCCTTGATCTTGCCGGACAGAGCTTCAACAACAGCCTTTTTGCTCTCAAGAACCTTTGCGTTGGGCATATGTTTCACCTCCGAAAAAAATGTATTCCTGCCAAAAGACAGGAAGACACGCATAAAAACTCATTTAGCGCACCTCGGCAGGAATTATGGCATAGCCACCTGCTGTCTTTGGCAACTAAGATATAATAGCAGGTGTCAGTCATATTGTCAAGGGCTTTTTTGGAAAAATTATATTATTTTTTGGATTCTTCGAGGATATGGATTCGTTTTTTGATTTCCCGGACATTATTCGCATCTTTTTCAAAATTCAGCTCTAACGCATCGCACAGACCCCGCAGCGCAAATGTGAGAATTGCTAAAATTGCAGCAGTTAGGGCTAAGTATACGGAGAAAATAATAATGGTGGAGGTATCCAGACCGGAACCAGGGAAATAGAACGCAAACATTAGGGTTATGAATATATGACCAAAAGACATAATAGATAAAATGGTGGTCAAACGCTTGATGTGATTATACATAATTTCAACCTCTTTCTAACCTAAAAAATATCCCATTGCCAACATTACGCAAAATCCGGCAAGCAGCGAATAAGTAACACCTCTTGCGTCATCGTGATGTGTTTCCGGTATCATTTCATCGCTGATCACATACAACATTGTGCCGCCGGCAAATGCCAGCGCAAAGGGAAGGATGGCGGTAGACAAGTTAACAGCAAAATAGCCCAGCATTGTACCCAGCACCTCCACAACACCGGTGATCATCGCACAAACGAAGGTTCTCCCGGGCGACATACCGGCAGCAAGCATCGGCGCGATAATGACCATTCCTTCCGGAATGTTCTGCAGAGCGATACCCACAGCAATTGTGATTGCCTGCGCATTATTTCCACTACCGAAGCCAACGCCTGCGGCAATGCCTTCGGGGAGATTGTGAATGCCGATGGCAAGCACAAATAAAAGCACTTTATTCAGCTTTGCGGTGTTATCCGGATGTTGTTCCTGGTCAACACCGGCAAGCCGATGCAGATGGGGCACCAGTTTGTCCAGTATATTCAAAAAAGCTGCCCCGGAAAACACACCCAATACAGTCATACAGATTGGGGAAAAACTATTGTATTCCAAAGAGGGGAGTATTAGACCGACCACTGCCGCACAGAGCATAATGCCCGCAGCAAAGGCAAGAACAAAATCGCTGAATTTATGGGTGATTTTCTTAAACACAAAGCCCAGTACGGAGCCTAAAACGGTGGCACCGCCGACCCCCAGGGCAGTTAATAAGACAATTTTCATAATAAAATACCTTTCAGCAACTTAAGGGAGCATTCCCGGCTCGTCGGATATGTATCCGTTACTCAGGTCACTGTTATCGCTTCCTTCGATGCGACAGACCACACCGTCGCGTGCCATATAGTTGGATTGCTCAATAAAATCTCTGGACTGTTGCTCGCCGGTTGCTTTGTCATATTTACACCGGTAGGTTTTGATTTTGTAACCGTAACAGGGCTCAACAATATAATCGCCGTTTTTATAACCTTGAGAATTGTTTTCTTTCATTGTCTGATAGGTTACGCCATATTCTGTTTTTGCAACAGCTTCGTATTCCAATTCTACCCGATAATCTCTTACCTCGGTGCCGATCAGTTCAACGGTTACAGAGCCTCTGTCAGCTATTGCCGATATCTTGACGGGATATTTGCTGTTATTTCGGAATTTAAAGTCTATAGAGTCCCAGCTGACTGTGGCGTCCATACCTAAGGGCACATAGCTTGGATAGTAACCGTGATTATCCCGATATACGATTTCCAATTCAGACGACAGTACGCAGTAGTACAGGGCAGAGGAAACCTGGCAAATGCCACCGCCAATTGTTTTTACAATCTTACCGTTTTCGTAAGAGGTTCCCGGTCGGTATCCCTTAGCCTTTGTGCGTTCGCCTAAAGTTTCGTTGAAAGAAAATACCTGGTCCGGATAGATAATAACGCCATCTATGGCAGCGCATGCCAACTGGAGGTTTACATCTCTGTCACTGTCGCTTTCTGCCTCAGCGGTGTAACTTTCCAGGGTATCCCGGTATAAAAGCGTCTTTAAGCTTTCGGCAGTAATTTCAGGCTTAATTTTTACAAAGGGGATTTCGACCTTTGTGCCGTATTTTGCATTCTGCAAGGTATTTTCCGCACTTTCCAAATCAATGCCGTAACCGTCTGTGCCGGCAACGATTTCAAATGTATCCGGATCAAAGGAGGCGTCCACAGGTGCTTTGTAATGCTTTTCGGCAATGGGTTTTAAATCAATGGGGTCCGGATTCATCATACCGCATTCGCCGGTAACTGCAAATACGTTGTGGCTGTATGCATCTGTAATCTGCGTATAAAGCGCATCTAAATTCAGTCCGTACTCCGGCGTGCCCAAATTGACAACAAGAACCTGATTGGGTTCTTCTCCGGTGATTTCGTAAGTGGACTGGTTTAGTGTGGTGTTATAGTTCTTTCCAAATTCCTTCAGAATGTTGCGGATTGCGGCCTCGTTGAGCCCTAAATGCGGCACAAGGTCTACGTGATAACCTGCCTTCAAAGCAATATCCTGTTCCTCCTTGCGCTTTTCCTGAGAGCCGGAATTGCCGAATTTATAGGCTGACCGTACTGCACCGCGAACATTCAGTGTGCCTGCATATTCCGGAGGAATTTCCACTTGGTTGTCCAGGACAGTTACGACCATGGATTTTTTAGTATAGGTATGCGCAGTTGCCTGCTCAACAGCGGTAATGGCATCCTTTTGGGTTAAACCGCCTACATCAACGCCTGCCACATATACATTTTCCAAGATGATGCCGTTCATTTCGGCTTCCTGTAGATAGAGATATCCTGCAGCCAGAAAAAGTAAAATTGCAACCAGTGTCAGCAGCGCAACGGCAGCGCAGCCGGCGCGCTTTGCTTTTTTGCGTTTCTTCGATTTCTTGCGGGAGGGGGTGAGGGAGCGGTATGCCTGTTCGATTTCCTCATTTTCCCGAGCATAGGATTTTCGTTTGTGTGTGTTTGCCATAGTGTTCACCCCTTTGGGGTTATTTTATCATATTACAGGTAAAAGAGCAAGTTACAGATATTTACTCAGGTGCGCAATAAACACCTTGCACTGCTGCAGACTGTCAACGCCGGAAGCAAGCTTCAGCCGTAGTGTAGGCTGCTTTGCCGACGCCACAAACTGCACCCGGTTTTTGTAGCCTTCCTCGGCGCAGAGCTGACTGATAGCCTCCAAATTCAGTTCGGTTAAGGTGAATTGCACATCCCCGGCTTTTTGACGAATATCCTGAATATGTGCTTTTCTTGCGTTGGCGCGCAGCAGCGCGATATCAATCAGATTGAGAACACCCTTGGGCGGATCGCCGTAACGGTCGATAATCTCGTCCAGCAAATCGTCTGCATCTTCCTGCTGGCGAATGGCTGCCATTCTGCGGTATAGGTCCATACGCTCTTCGCCACGGCTGACATAGTCTTTGTCTACATTGGCAGTGACGTTCAAATCTGCGGTGCAGTCCGGTTCCTTGGGTGTATCGCCCCGTTCTTCCAGAACTGCTTCATCCAACAGCTTCAGGTACATATCATAACCGACAGACATCATATGACCGGATTGCTCGGCACCCAGCAAATTACCTGCGCCGCGAATCTCCAAATCCCGCATAGCGATTTTAAAGCCGGAGCCAAATTCAGCAAAATCCCGAATGGCTGCAAGCCGTTTTTCCGCAACTTCTGTCAGGGATTTATCCGGTCGGTAGGTAAAATAGGCATAGGCATGGCGGGTGGAACGCCCCACGCGACCACGAAGCTGGTGCAGTTGGGAAAGTCCAAAACGGTCGGCGTTTTCGATGATTAAGGTGTTCACATTGGGAATATCCAAGCCGGTTTCGATGATGGTGGTACATACCAGGACCTGAATTTCTCCGTCTGCCATTGCGTGCATAACATCACCTAATGCATCCTCACCCATTTTTCCATGGGCAACTGCCACACTGACGCCGGGCATCCGCTGCATAATACTTGCCGCACACCGGTCAATGGTCTCTACCCGGTTGTGCAGATAGTAAACCTGACCGCCTCGTTCAACTTCTCTGCGTATGGCATCGTCAATCACTGCGGTGTTATGCTCCATCACAAAGGTCTGCACCGGATACCGGTCGGCAGGAGGTTCCTCAATGGTGGACATATCCCGAATGCCGGACAGTGCCATGTTCAGCGTTCTGGGAATTGGCGTTGCAGAGAGCGTAAGCGCGTCCACACCCTTGGAAAGCTCCTTAAGCCGCTCCTTGTGGCTGACACCAAACCGTTGTTCCTCATCCACAATTAAAAGCCCCAAGTCCTTAAATTTGACACTTTTTTGCAGCAGCTTATGAGTGCCAACAACAATATCCACAAGTCCTGTTTCCAGTTTTTGCAGGGTTTTCTTCTGCTGCGTTGGCGTTTGGAAACGGCTGAGCACTTCGGTGTTCACGGGGAAACCACGGAAACGGGAAATGATTGTGTTGTAATGTTGTTGCGCCAAAACTGTGGTAGGCACCAAAATTGCCACCTGTTTTCCATCCATGACCGATTTCATCACGGCACGCAGAGCAACTTCGGTCTTACCGAAGCCTACATCGCCGCACAAAAGCCGGTCCATAGGGATTGGGGATTCCATATCGGATTTAATTTCGCCGATACATCTAAGCTGGTCATCCGTTTCAGGATAGGGGAAATTATCTTCAAACTCCTTTTGCCAGGGGGTGTCTGCGCCAAAAGCAAACCCCTGCTGCCGCTTTCTTGCAGCATAAAGTGCGATGAGTTCGCCTGCCATATCTTTGGCAGCTTTTCTTGCTTTTGCCTTTGTTTTTTGCCAGGCGTCTGTACCGATTTTGTTAAGCTTTACATTGGCATCCTCACCGCTACCGCCGATATACTTGCTCACCATATCCAGCTGTGTGGCGGGCACAAACAAGGTATCCGTGCCTTGGTAGGCAATTTTTACATAATCCTTCACTGCACCGTCAACACGGATTTGTTCCATCGCCACAAAGCGGCCAATGCCGTAGTTTTCGTGCACCACCAGGTCACCGGGAGATAAATCGGTAAATGAGTTTAGTTTTTGCCGATTGGTGGCGGCTTTTTTTGTTTTGCGTTTCGGTTCACTTTTAGCAATCAGCTGTCCCTCGGTAAGCACAGCTAACTTTGCGGTGGGATATTCCATTCCAAAGGGAAGTGTGCCTTCGGATAAGAGAATTTGTCCCGGTTGTGGCATCGTGGTAAGCGGAATACATAAAAAGGCGGTAAT
Organism: Faecousia sp.; assembly: GCA_045644625.1. Taxonomy (GTDB): domain Bacteria; phylum Bacillota; class Clostridia; order Oscillospirales; family Oscillospiraceae; genus Faecousia. The sequence goes on along the minus strand of JAZRHG010000021.1, from coordinate 1,360 downwards.
GCCCTTTTCGTTGAGCATATCCTGCAGCAATTCTGCGCGTCTGCGGGAGCCGCAAAGCACCAATGAGGAAAATTCCATCTTTTGATAGTGCGCCAGGTCGGAGGCTGCTGTATCCAAATTTCCACCATAGCCGGGAAGTTGCTTGGCGGTGAAGGGTAATAGATGCTTTGGCGGGCAGGTATCCGGATAGGAAGAACCTGCAAAGGCGTCTAAATAGACAACTGTCTTATGAGACAGATGGTGTGTAAAATCCTCCCATTGGCACACATAATCACATAATTCGCCTGCAACCAATCCGCCTTGCAACAGGCTGTCTAACTGTAAGCCCATTTCCTCGGTACGGGTACGGGCAGTGCGATGCAAATTATTTTGGTCACATACAATATAAATGGCATTTTCAGGAATATAATCCAGCGCTGTAGTAAATTCCGGATAAATCAGCGCCATATATCTGTCAGAGGCGGGGTTGGATAATGCATTTTCGTACTTTTCCAAATCTTTTTCAAGGGTTTGGATGAGTGCTTCGTTTAGCGTTTTTCTTCGCTTTTGGCGGGCAATTAAATTGGAAATATCATTACAAAGTCCGGATAAACCCTCCGGGTGAAGCATAGGCTGGGTTTCACCAACAGGTAAAATCGTGACGGCTTCTACATTTTCTGTGCGCCGCTGGGTGTCGGGATCAAAATACCCCATTGTATCCAATTCGTCACCAAAAAATTCAGCACGGAAGGGATAGTCGGAGGCAGGGGAATAGACATCCAAAATACCGCCGCGAACAGCGAATTGTCCCGGGCCTTCGACCATATCGCATCGGGTATAACCGGCATTGACAAGTTTGTTTAGCAGTTGTTCAATGGGATACTCGTCTCCGACTTTTAAGGAAAAAGCTGCTTGCACCAAAACCTGCGGCGGCATAGTTCGTTGGGATAAGGCCTCCCAGGACATAATTTGCATGTCGCAGTGACCGGTTGCCAACGCATGCAGTTGCCGCAGCCGTTTTTGCTCCCAACCACGGGACACAACACTGGTGTCGTACAAAGTAAGCTCACGGCTGGGAAGGACAGAAGGGGCAGTTCCGGAAAAGGCTTTCAGTTCCTCCTGCAACCGTTTGGCTGCCATATCATCCTGACAAACTACGGTGATGGGTTTGGAGGTATGGGCGCAGAGACCGGCAATCAGATGGCTTCTGCAAATCTGGCTGACACCGGTGACCGCAGCACATTGATTTTTGGAAACATAGTCCTGTAGCTGCGTAAATTCTTTCATTGTCTGTAGTACGGAAAGTAATTTGTCCATAAATTTTCCTCCTTTTGCAAATTTTCGCTCCACGCAATTTCGCGGAAAGGGGGAAAACTACCCC
>JAZRHG010000020.1:0-3624 GCA_045644625.1 Faecousia sp. | reverse complement strand
AAGCTGACTGCTTATGCAGTCAGCTTTTTGCTGGTGGGGGATGGTGGATTCGAACCACCGAAGGCATAGCCAGCAGATTTACAGTCTGTCCCCTTTGGCCACTCGGGAAATCCCCCATATTCAATTTCTGTTTGTGCCTGTATGGAGCCGGTAGACGGACTCGTTCAATCAAGGTGCGGCTCGGTCAAGCCCTCGCCGGCAACGCTTGTCCGCGTTGCATTTTATCTTTCGAGTCAATCACATCTCAGCTCCGCTTGGAGCCGGTAGACGGACTCGAACCCCCGACCTGCTGATTACAAATCAGCTGCTCTACCAACTGAGCTATACCGGCAGCTCAAACAGAACACGCTTATTATAGCGGTGCAACCTGGAAATGTCAAGCATTATTTTTGCTTTTTTTCATATTTCCCGGGTGCATAAGAACACCCGGGTGATAATCAAAGAATTTCATCCAAAATGCCCAAATCCCAAGCCAGTCGGGAAAGGACATATTTATCCCGAATATCCTTGGTTGCTTTGAAAATTGTGGGCAGAAGTTCTTGGGAAATTCCAATATCCTCCAGTCTTTTGGGCGCATCTATCTTATCCAAAAGCTGTTCCAGCGCAGCGGAGGAGGGGAGTTCATCGTCCATAATCTGCAGAAGAGTGTCCCAATTTTCCAAAATGACATCGAGTCTTGCGTTATGGCTGTCTAAATTATATTTTTGCTCTTTTTCTTCCAAAGCAATCATACTTTCCGCGCCTTTGCCGAGGAAGGCACGGAGCTGCATTTTCCAGTCCTCCCAGGAGAAATCGTGTGCGTATTGCACGGCTTTTTCGCGATTGGGGGTTATGGCTTTGATTTTTTCATAAAGCCTTAGAGAAACCAAAGTGCCGATGGCGCATTGGATGCCGTGGAACTCCACGGGTGTGCCAAATTCCACCCCCCGCATATCCAGCACGTGGGAGATGTAATGCTCCACGCCGGATGCAGGACGGGAAAGTCCGGCATAATTCATAGCCACACCGCCAATGACCAGCCCTTCGAACACTGCCTGCACGGCAGATAAGTCCCGCTTGAGAAGTCCGTTGGCGTTGGCAACACATTGCTGCACTGCATCACGAATTAGCTGTGCGATTTCTTCGCAGTAGTATTCCCCGGTAATCAAGTGGGAAATTCGCCACTCGCAGATGCTCACATATTTTGCCAGCATATCACCCAAACCGGATTTCATCATTTTGGGAGGCGCCTTGCAAAGCACATCCAAGTCGCCGATAATCACATCCGCACATTTGCTGGGCAGAGAGATTTTTAAGCCGTCCCGGGTCATAGAGGAGGAGGCAGATGCGTAGCCGTCCATAGAGGGGGCGGTGGCTACAATCATATAGGGACGCCCTGTGGTTTTGCTTAAAATTTTGCCAATATCGTTGATGACACCGGAGCCAATGCCGATGATAAAGTCGCAGCTATGGTCATAGTGCATCACAGCAGAGCCCACACTTACCTCATCCGGCTCCACAGTCTCCTGTGCGTAACGCAAACCGGAGTAGGGGATACCGGCACTGTCCAATATGGTTTCCACCTGCCGTCCTGCAGCTTTATAGGTGTTTTCGTCGCAAAGCAAAAAACACTTGGTTCCGTTGTGGGCTTTTACATACTTGGGGATTTCCTGCAATGCTCCCGCAGCAACACAAATATCGGCAGAAAAACTGTGTTTTTTGCCGCAGTCACATAAGGCGTTATTCATCGAATACAGCATTTCCAGAGACATTGTCATTCACCTCTGAAAGAATTATACTATAAAAGCCTTAAGAGGGCAACTGTTTTGCGAAAAAGATGCACTATTCGTCCTTGACGAACGGCGGTTTTAGCAGTATACTATTGATGTAGAACTATGGGAAAAGGATGATGCAGATGATTGATATTAAATTATTAAATCAACTCAATGCACCGACGCGGGCAGAGCGTCTTGCAAACCTGAAAACGGTTTTGCAGGAAACGGTTTTCCCCCCAATGGTGCCCCAGTACATTAACAACCATATTCACACTACCTATTCGTTTTCCCCCTATTCTCCCACGGCAGCGGTGTATGCCGCCCGTATGGAGGGCCTCTGCACTGCCGGTATTATTGACCACGACTCCATTTCCGGCGCACGGGAATTTTTGGAGGCGGCAAAGCTGGTGGATATGCCGGTGACAATCGGTATGGAAGCCCGGATTTCTATGGACGGCACCCGTATGGAAGGACGCCGCACCAACAATCCGGACCAGGAAGGCGTCAGCTATATGACCATTCAGGGCGTTCCCCACGATAAGATTGAAGTGCTCACCGAGTTCTTCAAACCCTATCAGGCAGCCCGCCACGCCCGCAACCGGAAAATGCTGCAGAAGATTAATGCGCTTCTGAATTTGGACCTGGACTACGACAAGGATGTCCTGCCTCTTTCTATGGCAGCGGAAAACGGCGGTGTCACCGAGCGCCACTTGATGTATGCCTTGGCAATCAAGTTGGTGCAGGAAGTTGGCAAGGGCGACGCGATGGTGCAAAAGCTTGCGGATATGGGTCTTACTCTTTCCGAAAAGCAAAAAGCCCAAATGATAGACACCGAATACCCCTTCTATGAGTACGATCTGCTGGGTATTCTCAAAGGTGCGTTTGTGCCCCAGATTTTCATTGATGCCACCGACGAATGTCCCAAGCTTGCCGATATGGTAAAGCTTTGTAATGACATTGATGCCTATCTGTGCTACGCATACTTGGGAGATGTGGGCGATAGCGTCACCGGTGACAAGAAGGCGCAGAAGTTTGAGGATGATTACTTGGACGAGGTGTTCGAGTGCCTGAAGGAAGAGGGCGTCAAAGCTGTCACCTATATGCCCACCCGTAACACACCCCAACAGCTGGAGCGTCTGCGGGGCCTCTGCGACCAATACGGTATGTTCCAAATCTCCGGCGAGGATATCAATTCTCCCCGTCAGAGTTTTATCATTAAGGCAATGGAAAATCCCATGTTCCAAAACCTGATCGATGCAACTTGGAAACTCATTGAACACGAAAATCAATAATTGGAGGATATATACTATGATTACAAAAGCAGTTACCATTCACGGTAAGAACGACCTGCGCCTTGAGGATGTCAACCTGCCCGAGTTAGGTCCTGACGACGTACAGATCCGCGTTGTTTGCGACTCTATTTGTATGTCTACCTACAAGGCAGCTCTGGAAGGCGAAGATCACAAGCGCGTTCCCGATGATTGTGCAATCAACCCCACCATCGTGGGTCACGAGTTCTGCGGTGACATTATTGCTGTAGGCGAAAACTGGAAGAATAAGTATAAGCCCGGTGACAAGTTCTCCATCCAGCCCGCCCACTTCTACAAGGGCTCTCAGATGGCTCCCGGCTACTCCTACAAGTACTGCGGCGGTTCCGCACAGTACGGCAATGTGCCTATCGAGACCTTGCTGACTGACTCTCTGCTGCCCTACAACTCCGATACTTACTACTACGGTTCTTTGGCAGAGCCCCTCAGCTGTGTTATCGGTACTTTCCACGCAATGTACCACACCAAGGCCGGTTCCTATGTCCACGAAATGGGCATTAAGGAGGGCGGCAAGATGGCTATGCTGGCATCTGTCGGTCCTA
>JAZRHG010000019.1:0-13105 GCA_045644625.1 Faecousia sp. | reverse complement strand
CGTACCAGGTGTTCAGGATAACCTGCTCCTTGGAAGTCAGGTTAAAGAGAACTGCGGTCTCGGAGTTGAGGCCCAGCTCCTTGAAGTTCTCAACCTTAGCCTTGGAAGCGTTGTAAACAACGAAATCGGGCTCGAAGTTCTGCAGCTCTTCCTCGGTGGGGGTGATGAACATATTCTTAACAAAGTGAGCCTGCCATGCCACTTCCATCACGAAGCGGATGCCCATACGGGAGTCGGGGTTGGTACCGCAGAACAGGTCCATGACGTACAGCTTCTTGTTGGACAGCTCCTTCATAGCCAGCTCTTTGCAAGCCTTCCAAGCTTCCACGGAAGCGGGCTTGTTGTCGTTCTTAAACTCCTCGGAGGTCCACCACACGGTGTCCTTGGAGGTCTCGTCCATTACGATGAACTTGTCTTTGGGGGAACGGCCGGTGTAGATACCGGTCATCACGTTGACAGCGCCCAGTTCGGTCAGCTGACCCTTCTCAAAGCCCTCCAGGGTGGGGTCCATTTCTGCCTCGAACAACTCTTCGTAAGAGGGATTGTAGACAATTTCAGTAGTGCCGGTAATGCCATACTTTGTCAAATCCAATTTGCTCATATAAAATACCTCTTTCATTAAAAAGTAATGTCAGCGCTCTGCGTCCCGGGGACAAATGCGGAGATGACATCCATATTTCGCACTATTATCATACACTACCAACGGAAAAAAATCAATATAAATTTACGGATTGGGAATATTTTCTCAAAAGGTACGAAAATTTCCTCAAAAGTTTATATTTACATTTGACAAAAAAGTGTTATAATTGTAGGTGGAGAAAGTTGGATATAACATTTTATATCCTCGGCGATACAATATAAATAATAAATAACAAGAAGGAGTTTATCAATATGGGAAGAAAAGTACAGTTTGTGGAAACCGTTCTTCGTGATGCCAATCAGTCGCTGATTGCTACCCGTCTGCCCTACGAGAAGTTTGAGCCGATGCTGGAGACTATCGATAAGGCCGGCTACTATGCAGCCGAGTGCTGGGGCGGCGCAACCTTTGATGTGTGCCTGCGTTACCTGAACGAAGATCCCTGGGAGCGGCTGCGGAAAATCCGCGCCAAAATGCCCAACACCAAGCTGCAAATGCTGCTGCGCGGACAAAACGTTTTGGGTTACTCCCACTACCCCGATGACTTTGTAAAGCTGTTCGTCCAGAAGGCTGTGGAAAACGGAATGGATATTATCCGTATTTTCGACGCTTTGAACGATACCCAGAATATGAAGACCGCTATGGAAGCTACGGTGAAAGCCGGCGCAATTGCTTCCGGTACCATTTGCTACACCTCCTCCCCGGTCCACACCTTGCAGAAGAATGTGGAAATGGTCAAAGAGTTGAAGGAAATGGGCGCAAGCACCATCTGCATTAAGGATATGTCCGGCATTGTCGGTCCTCAGGAGATTTACGATTTGGTTTCCGCCATTAAGGATGCTGTGGATCTGCCGGTTGACCTGCACACCCACTGCACCACCGGCCTTGCTTACCCTGTGTATCTGAAGGCAGTGGAAGCCGGTGTGGATATTATCGACACTGCCATCTCCCCCTTCTCCGGCGGCACTTCTCAGCCTGCCACCGAGACAATGGCATACGCCCTGCGTCAGCTGGGCTACCAGGTGGACCTGGACGATGCCTGCACCACCAAGATGGCAAACTACTTTAAAGCGGTTCGCGATGAATATATTGCCGACGGCACCTTGATCCCCAAGGCTTTGGCAACCGACACCCAGTGTCTGACCTACCAGATTCCCGGCGGTATGCTCTCTAATCTGATGACCCAGCTGAAGCAGATGAATGCTTTGGACCGTCTGGAAGAGGTTATGGCAGAGACTCCCAAGGTCCGCGCAGATTTGGGATATCCTCCGCTGGTTACCCCCACATCTCAGATGGTGGGCGTGCAGGCTGTGAACAATGTGCTGGCAGGCGAGCGTTATAAGCGGGTTTCCAAGGAAATCAAGGCTTACTGCCGTGGCGAGTACGGTATTACCCCTGCCCCCATTGATCCTGCCATCCAGGAAAAGATTTTGGAGGGTGACAAGGTGGTGGAAGGCCGTTATGCAGATACTCTGGCACCCATTGTGGATGCAACCCGTGAAAAGCTGCAGGGTCTTGCCAAGTCCGACGAGGATGTGCTGAGCTATATCGCATTCCCCAACCTTGCCGAGAAGTTTATGGAAGACCGGAAGGCAAAGGAAGAGAACATTTGCACCTACTCCATCGTGGAAGCCTAAGGAGGTAACGGTATGCCCGTCAACACATCCGCGCTTACACTGGATAATATTTTGACTTTGGGTTTGGTGGCAATTCTTGCTCTGGTAGTGATTGTGGCGGTGATCCGCAAGGCTGTATCCAACAAGAAAGTAACTGCCCCGGTTTTGCCGGAAGAAGCCCCTGCCGTTGTTGTTCCCGAAGCTCCCGGTTCTGCCGGTCAATTAAAGCTGCACGATGTAGAACCCAAGACAGCAGCTATGCTAATGGCCATTGTTGCCGATAAGCTGGGCAGACCTGTAAACCAATTGCGTTTCAAATCTATTAAGGAGGTTAAGTAACCATGACTTACAAAATTACCCTGAACGGCCGCACCTATGAGGTTGAGGTCGAGGCTGGTAAGGCTATGCTTTTAGACGAATATGAGGCCATTGCGCCTTCCGCACCTGCTGCACCTGCCGCAGCACCCGCAGCTGCGCCTGCTGCTGCGCCTGCTGCTGCGCCCGCTGCGCCTGCAGCGCCTGCCGTGACCGGTGCCGGCGAGGCGGTTACCGCACCTATGCCCGGAACAATTCTGAAGGTCAATGTTCAGAACGGTCAGGCTGTTAAGGAAGGCGACGTTCTGTGCGTGCTGGAAGCAATGAAAATGGAAAACGACATTATGGCGCCCAAGTCCGGCACTGTTACACAGGTGGTTGTTTCCAAGGGTTCTTCTGTCTCCACTGGCGATGCTCTGGTAGTCATCGGCTAATTGGAGGTATAGAATGGAAATTCTGTACGAAAATTTGCTAAAATTCAGCTGGCAGGACATTGTAATGATCCTGCTGGGCTGTTTGCTGATTTATTTGGCAATCAAGAAGGAAATGGAACCTTCTTTGCTGCTGCCTATGGGCTTGGGAACTATCCTGGTGAACATTCCCGGCTCTACTGCGTTGGTGGGTCCTATTCAGGAACTGTATGAGGCAGGTATTGCCAACGAGTTGTTCCCGCTGCTGCTGTTTATCGGCATTGGCGCAATGATTGACTTTGGTCCACTTCTTACCAACCCCAAGCTGATGCTCTTTGGCGCAGCTGCCCAGTTTGGCATCTTCTTCACCCTTTCTATGGCAAGCGTGTTCTTCCCGGAGTTGAAGGACGCGGCATCCATCGCCATTATTGGCGCGGCGGACGGTCCTACCTCCATCGCGGTTGCCAACACCTTAGGCTCTAACTATGTTGGTGCAATCACCGTTGCGGCATACTCCTATATGGCGCTGGTTCCTGTGATCCAGCCCCCGGTCATCAAGGCGCTGACCACCAGGAAAGAGCGTATGATTCGCATGCCCTATGAGCAGAAATCTGTCAGCAAGACCACCCGCATTATGTTCCCCATCATCATCACCATCGTAGCCTCCGCCATCGTTCCCGATGCTACCGCGCTGATTGGTTTCTTGATGTTTGGCAACCTGATTCGGGAGTGCGGTGTTTTGGACAGCCTGTCTGAGACAGCGCAGAATGTGTTGGCAAATCTGATCACCATCTTCTTAGGTATCTCCGTGGCATTCAATATGGTTGCGGACAAGTTCCTGCAGGTAGATACGCTGCTGATTATGGGTCTGGGTCTCATTGCCTTCATTGTAGACACCGCCGGCGGTGTGCTGTTTGCAAAGTTCTTAAATTTGTTCCTGAAAAAGAAACTCAATCCGATGATCGGCGCAGCCGGCATTTCTGCATTCCCTATGTCCGGCCGTATTGTCCATAAAATGGGACTTGCGGAGGATCCTCAAAACCATCTGTTGATGCACTCTATCGGCGTAAATGTCTCCGGACAGATTGCCTCTGTCATTGCCGGTGGCATCATTCTGAGTATGTTTGGAGGGTAAGGCTATGTATTTTAATCCTGCTGCGTTTGTGGAAAGACTGTCCAATATGGGCATCGGTATGCTGGTAATCTTTGTTGTGATTGGCCTGATTATCCTTACCACGATGCTTATCAACTGGCTGTTTTCCGAGAAATAACAAAACCCCAAGGAGGGGAAAAATATGATTTTAACCAATTCTTTGACCGATGTTTCCTTAGGTCAGGCTGGTTTGTATGCGCTGTTAGGCTATGTAATTGTGTTTTTCGGCTTGTTTCTGCTGATGCTTGTCGTTACAATTTTAGGAAAATACTTTGTGGCTGTGGCGCAGAAAAAGACCCCGGTGGCAGAAACGCCTGCACCTGCCCCGCTGCCTGCAGAAGCACCCGGCGCTGCCGGTCAGCTGAAGCTGCACAATGTAGAGCCTAAGACGGCTGCTATGCTGATGGCAATTACCGCAGAGAAAATGGGAAAGCCGCTAAATGAGCTTCGCTTCCTTTCTATTAAGGAGGTGGCAGAATGAGCGTCTCCGAAATTATGTTAAAGCTTTGGAGTGACAGCGGTTTTTCTGCTATCATCTCTTCCTTTGTCGACGGCGGTTGGCAGAATGCGGTGATGATTCTCATTGGCTGCGTGCTGCTGTACCTGGCAATCGTCAAGCAATTTGAGCCGCTGCTGCTTTGCGGCATTGCCTTTGGTTGTATTCTGACAAACCTGCCCGGCGCAAACCTGTATAATCAGGACCTGTGGACCAACTTTATGACCGAGGGTCACGAGAACTACCACAGTTACGGCGCGATTTTGCGGGACGGCGGTCTTTTAGACTTCTTCTATATTGGCGTGAAAACCAGCATTTATCCCTGCCTGATTTTTATGGGCGTGGGTGCTATGACCGACTTTGGTCCTATGCTGTCCCGCCCCAAGAGTTTGCTTTTGGGTGCAGCTGCACAATTGGGCGTTTTCGCCGCATTTGTGGGCGCAATTCTGTTGGGCTTTGATGGCAAGGAAGCTGCTTCCATCGGTATTATCGGTGGTGCGGACGGTCCTACGGCTATCTTCCTGACTTCTAAGCTTGCTCCCCATCTGCTGGGCGCAATTGCCGTGGCTGCTTATTCCTATATGGCGCTGATTCCTCTGATTCAGCCGCCCTTTATGAAACTGCTGACCACCAAGAAGCAAAGAGAAATCAAAATGGAGCAGGCCCGTGAGGTCTCCAAGGCCGAGAAAATTGTGTTCCCTGTTGTGGTTACCATTTTTGTGGCACTGCTGCTGCCCGACACCGCGCCGCTGATCGGCTGCCTGATGCTGGGTAACCTCTTTAAAGAGACGGGTCTTACCGACCGCCTGTCCGACACCGCACAAAATGCGCTGATGAACATCGTCACCATTCTGCTGTCTACTTCTGTTGGTGCTACTATGGTAGGTTCCAATTTCCTGACACTCCAAACCGGAGGTATCATCCTGTTGGGCGTATGTGCCTTTATCCTGTCCACCTGCGGCGGTTTGCTGGGTGGCGTGATTATGTGCAAGCTGACCAAGGGCAAAATCAATCCGCTGATTGGTTCTGCAGGCGTGTCCGCTGTGCCGATGGCAGCTCGTGTTGCCAACAAGGAAGGTCAGAAAGCAAATCCCTCCAACTTCCTGTTAATGCACGCAATGGGCCCCAATGTTGCCGGCGTCATCGGCTCTGCCATTGCTGCAGGCTTCCTGCTGAGTGTATTTGGCGGCTGATAAAAAGATATAAAAACATGCGGAATGCAAATGCATTCCGGATGTTTTTATAGGTGCGTATCCATTGCATCTTTTGCGCTTCGGATAATTTGTTCTAAAACTTTTGCTTGCGGCACAGAACAACTTTCCAAGATTGCCTGGATGCTGCACAGAGAATGTTCTTTTTCTTTAGACGTAAGAGAAAGAATAACATCTGTTCCTACACCCAAGGCGTTTGCAAGGTCCACCAATACCGGCAAGCTTAGCTTTGTGGTTCCGGTTTCTATGTGGCTCATATGGGTTGTGGATATCCATATCTTTTCTGCTAATTGCTCTTGGGATAAGTTTCTTTCTTTTCTAAGTTTCCTGATTATTTGACCGATTTTCTTGTAATCTATCATAAAATCACCCATCCAGTTAAATTATACTTGAATTATATAGGTAGTTATGATAATATTACATAAACTACATAGGCAGAAACAGTCTATATAGTTATAAAGTTAAGGAGAAATACAAATGACATGTGAAAAATGCGGAATTGTTTATGAAGGAAACTTTTGTCCAAATGGCTGCAACAATCCTATGGTAGTTAAAAAAGCAAAAAAACCCATCTATAAAAAGTGGTGGTTTTGGCTGATTATTGGCATTGTCGTTGTTAGCATAGCTTCATCGGGCGGAAACGACACTACGTCTGCAGCAGACACACCGAAAACAACGGAAAGCAATGTGGCGACGCAGGCGACGACAACAACAACGGAAGACCCATACTATCACGCAGGCGATGTGATTGATGCTAATGGCTTAAGAATCACCTATGTAAAAGCAGAAAAGCATAAAGAAAAAAACCAGTTTCTGCAACCGAAGGACGGATATATGTATGTAAAACTATACCTGTCTGTGGAAAACACAGCGGATACGGACCGGTATATCTCTTCGTTTGAGTTTAATTGTTATGCCGACGGCAAGAAACAAGAGGCGCTTTATACCAGCGACGAAGCACTGGAGGGCGGGGAACTGTCTTCCGGAAGAACGGATGAAGGCTATATTTATTTCACCGTGCCCAAAGATGCGAAAGATATTGAAGTAGAATATGAAACAAGCTTTTGGACAGACAAAAAAGCAATCTTAAAAGTAGAATTAGGCTAAGTAAACAAAAAACATCCTTATGTTGCGACATAAGGATGTTTTTCATTTATTTGTGGAAGATGCGAATGGCGTGGTGCAGGCAGTTGACAAGGATGTCTTCCTTGCCCGGCTCTTTTTCTCCATCCAATGTCCAATCAAGACTTTTTGGGGCAGAAATTTGCACCTTGGAAGCTTTTTGGAAGGTCAAAATGGGACTGTCATAGGTTTGGTTCTGCATTGCACGAATACAGTCCGCCAATTCGATGATATCTTTCGGCACGCGGATCAGCAGAACCTCCAACTTTCCGTCCCGCAAATCCACAAGCTCCTCCGACAGAGAAAGCACACCGCCAAAGCGGGTGGAATTGCTTACAGAGCCGAAAATAAAATCACCCTCAACGGTTTGGGTATCGTCCAAAATGAATTTCAAATGATGGGGTTTGATTTGGGAAAGCTCTTGAATGCCGCTTAAAAGATAGGCGGCGTGACCCAGCGCGTTTTTCAGCTCCTGTGGGGTGCTGTAGCTGGTTTTGGTAAATGCACCGAAGGAGGCGATGTAGGAAAAGTGCCGTCCGCAAAATTCGCCCACATCCAATTCGGTCAGATTTCCGGCTACAATATCACGGGCGGCCTGCAGCACGTTGGAAGACAAGCCCAAGCTGGTGGCAAGGTCGTTGGTGGAGCCGGCAGGAATGTAGCCGATGGGGATATTGCACCCGCTTTCAATGACGCCGGATAAGGTTTCGTTAAAGGTACCGTCGCCGCCGCAGCAAACCACCTGGTCCACACTGGAAGCATACCGCAGAACCGCCTCTTTTCCGTCACCGGATGCGGCGGTGATGTGGGTAATCACAGTAAAGCATGCCCGATTGAACAGGGCGATAATGTCGCTTAAATACCGAAGACATTTCTTTTGACCCGCCTTGGGGTTGATGATAAGAAGTAATTTTTTATCTGCCATAATCAGCACTCCTTGCTCTTAAAAAAACAAAAACCAAAGGACCGGGAAAATTAGCGCAGGCAGCATATTGCCCACCCGAATACGTTCTTTGGGCAGCTGCAGAATGTTTAAGCCTGTGGCGATGAGCATAATGCCGCCTACGGCTGTCATTTCTGTGATGATTTCGGCAGTCAGCAGCGGCTCGATAATGCCTGCCAGCAGCGTTAGCGCACCTTGATAGATCAAGATGGCGAGCGCGGAAAAGACGACACCGATGCCCATCGTGGCGCCGAAGGTCACAGCCATTACGCAGTCCAACGCGGATTTGGCAAAAATGGTATCGTAGTTGCCCCGCAAACCGGCATCAAAGCTGCCCATTACCGCCATCGAGCCCACACAAAACAGCAAACTTGCGGTGACAAAGCCTTCGGTGAACCGGCGACCGCCGTTTTTGGCAACTTTGGCCTTCAGCCAATCGCCTGCTTTGTCAAGGCCGGATTCAATTTTCAAAAGCTCGCCGCCGATGGTGCCTAAGGCGATGCTGCCGATGACGATTAGGATATTACTTGTGGCGATTGCGCCGGGGATGCCGATGACCAAGGTGCAGATGCCCAGTCCGGCAATCAGGGTTTTAGTCCGTTCCGGATTGAGGCGTTTGCCCAACGCCGTGCCCAGCAAGCCGCCAAGCACCACCACCAGCGCGTTTACAATTGTAGCCAGCATATAGGCCTCCTTGGGTAATTACAGCAGGCTTTCCAAAACCTGCAAATCTTCTTCTGTAGTGGACCAGCAGGGGGCAAAACGTACCACTGCCCGATCATCGTCCAGCCACTGCCATAGACTGAACACCACTTTTTCTTTTACTCTTGCAATGGTTGCCTTATCCAGCACCACAAACTGCTGATTTGTAGGAGAGTCCAAGAAAAATTGGCAACCTTTTTTCGTGAGAATCTCTTTTAACTGCGCGGCCCGGTCAATGACCTGCTTGCCGATTTCAAAATACAGATTGTCTGTAAACAGCGCGTCAAACTGCACGCCCAAAAGTCTGCCCTTTGCCAGCAGCGCACCCCGCTTTTTGATGCGGTTGACAAAGTGGGCAGGTGTGTTATTTTTGGTAAAGACCACGGCTTCGCCGCAGAGTGCGCCCACCTTGGTGCCGCCAATATAGAACACATCACAAAGCTTGGCAATGTCCGCAAGGGTCACATCCGTATCCCAGCTCATCAGTCCGTAGGCCAGTCTTGCGCCGTCCATAAACAGGGGGATCTGATACTCCCGACAGACCTGAGACAGCTCTGTCAGCTCCTGCTTGGTGTAAAGGGTGCCATACTCTGTGGGGTGGGAGATGTAAACCATTCCGGGATACACCATATGTTCGTGGGCTTCGTCGGCATAAAAGGACTTGATCAGCTGACGAACTTCGCCTGCATCTAACTTGCCGTCGTGGTGGGGCAAAGCCAAAATCTTATGACCGTAGTATTCCACTGCGGCGGCTTCGTGGGCGTGGATATGGTCGGTGTCGGCAGAAATAACACCCTCCCACTCACGCAGCATTGTGGCAATCACAATGGCGTTGGTCTGGGTGCCGCCTGTCAAAAATTGCACATCTGCCTGGGGGCACTGGCAGGCAGCCTTGATTTTTTCCCGGGCGGCGGCGCAGAAATCGTCCTCGCCGTAGCCGTTTTGGGGGATTAAGTTGGTGTCCAGCAAAGCCTGCAAAATTTTGGGGTGTGCACCGGTATTATAGTCATTATTCAGAAAAATCATAAGGCTGGTCCTTTCTGTTTCCAATTTCTGCTCATTATAGCATAGTAAACGGCAAAAAACAAGTTAGGAAACCACCGGAATGATGCGAAAGATATTGACAAGAAATGGCGGCTATGCTATTATGGAGCATACGATAGAGGTGCATTTTGCCAAGAGTACCGCGCTTTACTTTTTAGGGCTGCCAAGCCGCGGGGGAAAGGGGCAGATGCCGAAGTGTGTGCTGTGGCAGGCATATGGCTGGCAATGCGGAGAATATCCGTTTTGTTGTCGCAGAAATGCGGAGTGCTATCATCCATACAATCACGATGTTGTTTTGTAGTATTGGAGATAGCCTTTTCGGCTATCTTTTTTGTTTGAAAGGAAGAAAATGATTATGAAGAACACCGTGTTTACCGGTGCAGCAACCGCCATCATCACCCCGTTTAAGGACAACAAGGTTGACTTTGAAGCTTTTGGCAAACTCATCGAGTGGCAGATTGCGGAGGGTATTGACGCCATCGTTGCGGTGGGTACCACCGGCGAAGGTCCTACCCTGACCGATGCAGAGCATAAGGAAGTTATCCGGTACTGCGTGGAAAAGGTTGCAGGCAGAGTGCCTGTGATTGCAGGCACCGGCTCCAACGATGCAGCCTACGCCATTGAGCTGACCAAGTACGCCTGCGAAGTGGGCGCGGATGCTATGCTTTTGGTAACACCTTACTATAACAAAACTACCCAGCAGGGCATGATTGCCTTTTTCACCGCCATTGCAGATGCCAGCACCAAGCCCTGCATCCTGTATAACGTGCCCGGCCGCACCGGCTGCAATATTTTGCCGGAAACCTATGCGGCTTTGGCAGAGCACCCCAACATTGTGGCGGTGAAGGAAGCCGGCGGGAATATTTCTCAGGTTGCTAAGACTGCCCAGCTTTGCGGCGATAAGCTGGACATCTATTCCGGCAATGACGACCAGATTATTCCCATTATGAGCTTAGGCGGCAAGGGTGTTATCTCTGTGCTTTCTAATCTTCTGCCCAAGGAAACCTCCCAGATGTGCCACCTGTATGCAGAAGGCAAGGTCAAAGAGGCTTTGCAAATGCAGCTGAAATACCTGTCACTGGTGGACGCGCTGTTCTGCGAGGTCAACCCCATTCCCGTAAAGGCGGCAATGGCAGCAATGGGCTACTGCGAAAACGAGCTGCGGCTTCCCTTGGTGCCCATGTCTTCCAAGAATGAGGCAGTTTTGCGTAAGTGTATGCAGGAGGTAGGCCTGTAAGATACAGGCTTAGGTATTATGAAAAACCGAGATTTAATTTGCGAAAATTTGTCGGTCAGTGAAGAAGGTGTTTTGCACTTTGCAGGGCAGAGCACAGTCGCGCTTGCCGCCCGGTACGGCACGCCCCTTTACCTGATGGATGAAGACCGCATTCGCAACCGGATGCAGACCTATAAGCAGGCAATGCAGGCAGCCTTTGGCGAATACGGACATATTTTGTATGCTTCCAAAGCCGCGTCTTTTAAGCGGATTTATGAGATTGCCAGAGAAGAGGGCATCGGTGTGGATGTGGTGTCTGCCGGTGAGATTGCAACCGCAGCTGCGGCAGGCTTTCCTATGCAGCAGGCATATTTTCATTCCAATAACAAAACCGATGCAGATATCCGCTATGCCATAGAAAAAGGTGTGGGCTTCTTCGTGGTGGACAATGAAGAAGAACTGCTTGCTATCAACACAATTGCAGGGGAGCTGAGCAAAAAACAGCCCCTGCTTCTGCGGATTACCCCCGGTATTGACCCCCATACCTATGCGGCGGTAAACACCGGCACGGTGGACTCCAAGTTCGGCTCTGCCATTGAAACCGGACAGGCGGAGGCAATCACAAAGTTGGCGTTGTCTCTTTCCAACGTTGAACTGCAGGGCTTCCACTGCCACGTGGGCTCTCAGGTGTTTGATGCCCAGGTGCCGTTGCAGACGGCGGAGATTATGGTGCGATTTGTGGCGCAGATGTACCACAAGCTGGGCTTTGTGGCAAAAAAGCTGGATTTGGGCGGCGGTTACGGCGTGCGTTACACCGCCAATGACCCCTATATGGATATTGAGCAGAATTTGCGCACCGTTGGCAAGCGGGTGTTGGAGATCGTGGAAGAATGCGGAATTTCCATGCCCCATATTTATATGGAGCCCGGCAGAGGCATCGTGGCAGATGCGGGTATGACACTCTACACCATGGGCACCTGCAAACGAATCCCCGGATATAAAAGCTATGTGTCCGTGGACGGCGGTATGACAGACAATCCCCGCTATATTCTTTATGGATCTTCTTACACGCTGCTGCCGGCAAACCGTATGTTTGAGGAGCGGAATATGCTTTGCTCTGTGGTAGGAAGATGCTGCGAAAGCGGCGATATCATTCAGGAGCATGTGCCCATGCCGGACACATTGAAGCGGGGCGATTTGATTGCCTGCCTGACAACCGGTGCGTATAATTATTCTATGGCATCCAATTATAACCGCATTCCCCGCCCGGCTCTCGTGATGCTCCGCGGCGGCGAATCCTTTGTAGCCATTCAAAGGGAAACTCCGGAAGATATGGTAAGATTGGATACATAAATATACCGAAAACCGTTCTTTGAGAGAAGCCAATTCTCAAAGGCGGTTTTTCGTGGTATATGGCTGTGAATATTATGCATAAATAAACCCGGAATAACCCGGCAGATTTCCGAAATAATATACAAATAATGAATAAAACCACAAAAATAGTTGCATAAATATGCAACATGTGGTAAACTGGATACAAGTGAAATTAGAAACAGGAGAATGGGATTATGAGCAAGTTATGGGAAGGTCGGTTCAGCAAGGCGCTGAATGCGCAGGCAGACGATTTCAATTCCTCTATTCGCGTGGATAGCCGTATGTTCCGTCAGGATATCACCGGCTCTATGGCCCACGCGGCAATGCTGGCGGCCCAGGGCATTATTGGACAGCAGGATGCCGACACCATTATTGTGCAGCTGCAAAACATTTTGCAGGATATCGAAACCGGCGCACTGCCTATTGATATGACTGCGGAAGATATCCATATGTTTGTGGAGACGGAGCTGACAAAGCGGATTGGCGATGTGGGCAAAAAGCTGCATACCGCCCGCAGCCGGAATGATCAGGTGGCGGTGGATGTGCGGATGTATTTGCGCTCTGAAGCGGAGGCAATCGAGGAAGGACTGAAAACCCTGATTGGGGTTTTGGCGAAGCTTGCGCAGGAGAACGTCGATGCCATTATGCCCGGATATACCCACCTGCAGCGGGCGCAGCCTATTTTGTTTGCCCACCACATTTTGGCATATGCCATGATGCTGACCCGGGATGTGGGCCGGTTGCAGGATGCAGTGAAGCGGATGAACCAATCTGCTCTGGGCGCTTGGGCATTGGCAGGTACCCCCTACCCCACAAACCGCAGCCAAACTGCACAGACACTGGGCTTTGACGGCATTTGCCGTAAC
>JAZRHG010000018.1:0-32845 GCA_045644625.1 Faecousia sp. | reverse complement strand
CATAGGGTGGTCTTCTTTTTGGCTAAGAGGGATTTGAAAAGTCAAATGCAACGCGGATGAGCGTTGCCCGCTGCGGCTGGACGCAGCGGAACCTTTATTTTTGCCAATGGCAAAAATGCAAACAAATCCCTCTCACGAAATAACAATGTCGCGACCTGTAGGGTGGTCTTCTTTTTAGCAAAGAGGGATTTGTTATACGAAATATTTTTTAAAAGTTTGGTAATTTCTTGTATCGTCGCAAATGTTATGGTATAATTATAAAAAATGTCCGGAGATAGAGATAATGAGAAAGAAAATTATTATAACCATTTTATGTTTGCTGGTTGCATTGTTGACAGTGTCGTCAGTTGTTTCTGTTGCGGAAGCGACGACAACGCAGGGGGCGGGAACAGTGCAATCACCCATAACGATTGTCAGGCAGCCAAAGAATACCAATGCGCCCATCGGCAATACGGTAACGGTATCCGTTAAGGCAAAAGGCAAAAAACTGCGCTATCAATGGTATGAAAAGGACGCGGGAGAAGAAGCATTTGAAAAGTCCTCTGTAACAACATCAAAATATATTTGGAAAGCAACAAAAAAATCATCCGGCAGAAAGGTCTATTGCCTTATTAAGGATGCATATGGCAATAAGGTGCGGACAAAGGTCATTACATTAATCGCCTACAAGCCACTCAAAATCACCAGACAGCCAGTCAATGTTGGCGTTCAGGCCGGAAAAATTGCAAAAACCTCTGTTGGTGTATCCGGCGAAGGGCTAAAATATCAATGGTACTATAAAAATCCGGGAGAGACAAAATTCAAAAAATCCTCTATTTCCAATAAAAAGTATAGCTGGAGAATGAACGAAAAGTACTCCGGCCGGCAGATTTATTGCATCATTACGGACGCCTTTGGCAATAAGGTGAAATCTGAGGTGGTCACACTGAAGATACCCGCCAAACTGAAGATAACCAGACAACCCGCTGATGCGTTGGCAGAGATTGGAAAAAAGGCGAAAACCACGGTGAAAGCGTCCGGTGACGGTGTTAGCTACCGTTGGTATGTAAAAAAGCCCGGCGCAACAAAATTCCGGAAAACATCCGTTACCTCAAAAACATATTCTGTGAAAATGTCGGAGGAAATGATTGGCAGTCAGGCATATTGCCTTATTACAGATATGTTTGGCAACAAAAAGAAATCGGAAATTATTTCCATAGCGGTTGCAAAGGCAGACTTTTCACGAACTCTATATAAGGTTAAGCCCGGCGCAACGAAGGAATTAATGTTAACCATAGAACCGAGCGATACAACCGACAAGATTGTGTGGTCCAGTAGCAATACGAAAATTGCAAAAGTTAACTCCAAAGGTGTGGTTACCGGCGTAAAAAAAGGCACGGTTACCATTACTGCCTACGGAAAAACGACCGGCTTTTTGGCAACGTGCTCTGTTAAGGTTTGCAATGTAAAACAGGTTGCAATTACGTTTGATGATGGACCGAGCACATATACGGCAGAGTTGCTTGACTTCCTGAAGGAAAATGATATTCGGGTCACATTTTTCCTTGTTTGTAATAGACTTAACTGGTATCCCAACACAGTTAAGCGGATGGTTGATGAAGGGCATGAGGTTGGATATCATTCCTGGAAGCACGACATTCAAACAAAGCTCACAAGTAAAAAGATACTGAGTGATTATAAAAAATCGGCTAAGCTATTCAAAAAGATTACCGGTTCTAAATTTACTCTTTGGCGTGCGCCCGGCGGCGGTACGAGTGAACGGGTTTTGAATCAAATTGATTTGCCACACATTATGTGGTCTGTTGACACCTTGGACTGGAAATCGTTAAGCACTTCCCGTGTCACTAAGGCAATATTAAAAGCCAAAGATGGATCGATTGTACTGCTTCACGACCTTTATAAATCCACAGTGAAGGGCGCAATGGCAGCACTGAAAGAAATGCAGGAAGGGGATTACGAGTTTTTGACGGTTACCGAACTTCTCAGTAGAAACGGCAAGACACCCAAATCCCACACTACCTATTATAAAGGTTAAAATAACCCCGACAGCAAACCGGTTGCTGTCGGGGTAAATCTTTATCAAGATTGTTTTTTCTGTACTTTTTCTTTTGTTCCGTCCGGATTTACGAAATAGGCATTCTCCAACTGACCGGTAAGGCTTGCCTTTACAGAATCAATATAAATTCTCCGAAGCTTGTCCCGCTCTGCCAATTCTTCTTCAGTTAATCCAACTTCTTTTGCTTTTTTTGCCAACGCATTAATTCTTTCGATGACTTTGTTCATATCCATAAATTTCACCTCAAACATAGCGGTCAATGACCACGGAAATTCTACCTTTCTTCGTTTGACCGTTAACGGCTCTAAGCTTAATTTTGCCCATTGTTCGAACACTGATCGTTACGCCCATTTCAACAGCCTTATCCGGCTTATCACAAAGCAAACCGTTTATTGCAACTCTACCTGCTACAATATGACCTGTGGCTACGTTGCGGCTAATTCGAAATCCGGAAGCAATCAGGCTGTCTAAGCGCAGGGAAGCAAGGGTATCTCTTATCTCAATCGTTTCCGGCTGGGGAACGGACACATCCGATATAGGAATTTGGCAAAGCTTTAATTTGGTGCGACCGGCACTTTCAAAATTTTGCAGGATATAGGGAGCGACTTCTGCGCTCACAAAAAAATCGCAGCTGCCTTCAGAAACCAAAATGTCGCCGACAGTTTCACGCGCGATACCGGCGCCCATAAGGGCACCTAAAAAATCTCGGTGTGTGAGGGCGTCCTCTTTATAAAATGTCGCCCTAAGGCAGACCAGCGGCGCTTCATCGCTGGCAAAATAACTCTCATCTAAATATTCCGGAAGATAAATATACATCTTTCGCTCTGCATCCGGATAACCGCCGAACACAGACAAACCGGCCGTATCACCAAACAGGTAGCGCGCCAAATCCTGCTCCCGCGGAGAAAGGAAATTTGTGTTAGCCGGAATATTCTTCTGCATACCCTTGTTTATCTTGTCCCATATCTTGGCAAGCAAAAGCCTGTCCTCCGGAGTTTGGGCAATTTTGTCGATGTTTTGTCGATCCATTTTCTTCACCTATCGTATTATAACACAGCTTTCGTGTATTGCAAGGAAGTTTTTCTTGTATCACTGATAATCTTGGGTTATAATGGAGAAGAAAGCAGGTGATAGTATGATTGTTGGTATCGTTGGCGCCGGCGCATCCGGTTTGGCAGCTGCAATTGCCGCATCGGAAAATCCAGATGTCCAGGTGATACTTTTTGAACGGCAAGCCCGTGTGGGTAAAAAGCTTTTGGCTACCGGAAACGGTCGTTGTAATCTCACAAATTTGAATGCGTGCAATGGTGGATATCACGGTGACGATGCTTCTTTTGCAAGGAATGCTTTGAATTATTTCCCACCGGAAAAGACCTTGGAATGGTTTCGGGATTTGGGGCTATACACAGTTACGGTGAATAGCGGTCGGGTATATCCCTATTCTGATCAGGCAAATTCTGTGGTGGATGTGCTGCGTTTTGCCCTAAACAGGCCCAATGTTACTCTGCATACAGCCTTTGATGTGAAAAAGGTGCGTAAATCGCAGGAAGGCTTTTTGGTGGATGACGGGCAGACACAGGTGTACTGCAACAAAATCATTATTGCCTGCGGCGGCCTTGCCGGCACCAAATTAGGCGGGTCGATGTCCGGATATAAGCTGTTGGCAAAACTCGGTCACAAATCCACAAAATTACGCCCTGCATTGGTGCAGATAAAGACTCTCTGGGGCGGTGTAACAGCACTTAAAGGCGTTCGTTGTAACTGTCATATTGCAATTCTAAACGACAATACGTTATTTTCGCAAAGTACCGGAGAATTGCAGTTTACCGATTACGGCTTGTCCGGACCTGTGATTTTTGAGGTTTCCCGTGATGTGTGCTACGGCGGTGGCGAATGGTCTGCGCAACTGGATTTTCTGCCTGATGTGAGCCAAGATGCGTTGTTTGCTGAATTGAAACGCAGACAGAACACGGAATTGCCCACGGAAGAGATTCTTACAGGAATTTTACACAATCGTTTGGGGCGGGTTTTGACAAAGGCTGCAGGCATTCAAAACCAAAGAGTGGTTTCTGAACTGTCAGAACAGGAACTACAAACGCTTTGTTCAGCAGTAAAGTCGTTTGAACTTCCATTAAGCGAGCCTATGGGTATGGAGCAGGCGCAGGTGACAGCCGGTGGCGTTGTAACCGATGAATTTAACCCGCAGACAATGGAGAGTAGGCTTGTGCCCGGTTTATATGCCTGCGGAGAAGTTTTGGATATTGACGGTGATTGCGGCGGTTACAATCTGCAGTGGGCATGGAGCTCCGGCGTATTGGCCGGTCAAAATGCCGGAAAGGATGCACTATGATTCGCATACGGGATATTACATTACCTCCAGAACATAATGTTTCCCAATTGGGCTTTGAGGCAGCAAGGTTATTAAAGCTGCCCAACTCAAAAATTCATAATTTGAAGATTGTAAGGCGCAGTATTGATGCGCGGAAAAAACCGGATGTGAAGATTGTCTATACTGTGGATGTGGCAGTAGAGGGCGCAGAGGAAAAAATCATCCGCCGAAGCGGATGTAAGCGAGCCTCCGTTGCACCTACATCTTTCTACAAAATTCCCAAAACAAACGCAAATCCGGATTTGCCACCGGTGGTGGTTGGCTTTGGCCCTGCTGGTATGTTTGCGGCATTGGTTCTTGCAATGGCGGGTTTGAACCCACTGGTTTTGGAACGTGGAGAGGATGCTGAAGCTCGGCATCAAAAGGTTGAAAAATTCTTTTCCACCGGTGAACTGGACACCAAATCCAATGTGCAGTTTGGTGAGGGCGGTGCCGGTACTTTTTCTGACGGAAAACTAAATACCGGTGTCAATAATCCTCGCATTGAATGGATTTTAGAACGCTTTGTGGAATGTGGTGCAGCTGAGGATATCCTGTTTGATGCTAAGCCCCACGTTGGTACGGATGTGCTATTGACTGTTGTTCAGAATATCCGCAAGAAAATCATTTCTCTTGGCGGCGAAATTCGCTTTAACGCACAGGTGACAGATATCTGCACGCAAGACGGCAAGATCACCGGTCTAATGGTTGGCGAAGAGAAAATTTCTTGTAATCAGGTGATTTTTGCCATAGGGCATAGCGCCCGTGATACCTTCCGTACACTTGAAAAATTGGGTGTTTCTATGGAGCCGAAGCCGTTTTCAATGGGTGTTCGTATTGAGCATAAGCAGCAGGCGGTCAATATCTCTCAATATGGTGCGGACAATCCTGTGCTGTCTCCGGCAGACTATAAGTTAGTCAAACATCTTGACGAGGAAACGGTCTATACATTTTGTATGTGTCCCGGCGGCTACGTGGTAGCTGCGGCATCGGAAGCGGGCAGGGTAGTGACCAACGGTATGAGTTATGCTGCCAGAGACGGGGAAAATGCAAACGCCGCACTGCTTGTCACCTTGAATCCCAAAGACTTTCCGTATTCCGGAGCGCTTGGCGGTGTGAAATGGCAGGAGGAGTTGGAAGAACGTGCATTTGAAGCAGGCGGCAACAATTATTATGCACCGGCGCAAAAGGTTGGAGATTTCCTGAACGGACAGGCAAGCAGGGGAGCGGGGAGCGTTTTGCCCACCTACCGACCCGGTGTGACCTGGTGCGATTTGCACAGTGTTCTGCCTGAGAAGATAACCAAAGCATTGAAAGCGGCAATTGTGCAATTGGACAACAACCTGAAAGGTTTCTCCAATCCTGATGCCGTTCTGACGGCACCGGAGACAAGAAGCTCCTCTCCTGTACGGATTGTCCGCGACGAGAACAAGCAATCTGTTACATTGTCGGGGTTATATCCTGCAGGAGAAGGTGCTGGGTATGCCGGCGGCATTATGTCTGCAGCAATCGACGGAATGCACTGCGCTGAGGCGCTTATCGAGAACCTGAATGCCTAAAAATAAAGAACCCAAGTCCGGTTGGACTTGGGTTCTTCCTGGAGCTACTGGCCGGACTTGAACCGGCGACCTGCTGATTACGAATCAGCTGCTCTACCGACTGAGCCACAGTAGCATTGCTAAAGCTTTTCCATTATATCCACAATTGGGAGTATTGTCAACCAAAAAAGCATTTCTTTTCGCAGAAAATATGAAATAGGTCTTGACAAATGCTTACAAATGGAGTAATATAAGCAAGCTGACCGCAAAGGTCCAAACTTGGAGAAGTCGCGTAGCTGGCCGAGCGCGCACGATTGGAAATCGTGTATACCCCAAAAGGGTATCGAGGGTTCAAATCCCTCCTTCTCCGCCAAAATAAAAGACCACCCGTTGGGTGGTCTTTTATTTTGGCTTAAGAGGGATTTGAAAGATTAAATGCAACGCGGATGAGCGTTGCCCGCTGCGGCTGGACGCAGCGGAACATCTCTTTTCGCCAACGGCGAAAATGCAAACAAATCCTTCCTTCTCTTTATGTTATGCGAACAGTTCTACTTGTGGTGCGCGCAGTATTCAGAGCCGGACCATCTGCGGTTATCGCAGTTAGGTTGGCTGCACTTATGTTCGGAACAGTATTGACTGTCCTCAAAAGCCGGGTATTCACACAAACTTTCATTGCAGTTGTGATCCCGACAATACACGTATTTGCCACCACCGTCTTTTCGTAGGTCTCCACACTTGAGACAACGACAGTTCACGCAGTAGGTTTCAAAATCACCAACCGGTACTTCGCCACACCAGTGACACATGCTCTGCTGGGGCTGTGTTTGTTGGACGGGTTGGTTCGTTTCTTGCGTTGTACTATCTGCGGATGGTTTTGTAGATTGCTGTGCTTGTGTGGGTTCGGTTGTTTCCGGAATTGTCTCACCGAAAGAGCAGGCCACCAAAGATAGACAGCACGCCAGCACCAAAGTGATTGATAGTAGTTTTTTCATTGAATTACCTCCTTTAATTTGTGGTAATTCAATAATATCATAGGCTATGTGGAAAAAGTGCCCCATCGGGGATGGTTTCATTCTACCATCCCCGATGGGGCATCAATTATAATATTACTTTGTTAAGGAAACTGATTTAACTGTGTGCGTTTTAAGGTAACAGCCCAGAAGAAGTCTTCTCTGTCATCCCATTCGTCAAATTTGCAATCTATGCGGCAGACATAAGTCTTTTCTGGATCGTCCATCTGGAAGGTATTGATGTAGATTCTGAGGTCATTATTTTCGCAACCGGTAACAGAGAAATAATACTGGCCATATGCATCTAAATCATAAACACATTCGAAATCACAATAGAAATGACCAATCCCTTCGTTGCACTTTGGAGGAAAGGGCTTTCCCTCTATAAACAAATCGTGCAACCCCTTGAGAATCGTCCGACCATCTTCCTCGCGATCATCCTCCTCGCCCCAATCAAGAACCTCTTGAATCTGCTCAGTTAATACGCGAATGCCACCTTTTCCATCGAAGACCTTATTCTCTGTGCAGGCTCTGGTACGCATCAGTTTCCGCAGAGCATGCTTTGCTGATTCAAAATCATTAAATGTCCATATATTCTTTGCACTTGTTTCGTCAAAGCATTCCGTCGGATCTAATTCTTCGCATAGCACCCAAATATATTCTTGCATAACAATTATTCCTCTCTATGTGCGAACAATCTTACCTGTACGCAGAAACATCTCTTAATTTCTGTGCCCATGCGCAGATAAATGCCAAAAAGGAATCCTTATTGGTTCCGACAACCCCATCAAATTCATCCTTTTCTCCGGTTACAGCATCATACACAACGATCTTGTTGTTTCTTGCAGAAAAGGTAATCAAACCTACCGCCACCATTGGGCTTTGATCTGTACCACGTATACGCAGGGTTATACTTTTGAGCCTTTACATCCCAATCCAACGGGTTAAGCAAATATCCCTTATCAAATAATTCTCCGATAGCTATTGCTGCAAATTGGTGAAAAGCATTGGTTTTTGTTGACATCTCAATCAATCCTCCCTAATTGTGCTCCTTTAATGATTATTTCTGATATACTTTTTCTAGTGCTGTAATCAGTTGCAGTTTCCCAATCTGTCCGTTTTTGGGTTTATGCCAGCATGGACTTGCCGGATGCACCGCTGTTATTACTTTTGGTGTGTTCTTGTATTTTCCCTTATATGCTTCTGCTGCAGATTTGGATGTAAAAATGACGATGCTGGGATTTAAAATATCAATCACACTGTCCAACACATCCGAGGATTTTTGGACGGTATCGTCCCAAACCTTTTCCGCATACGCATTCGCTTCTTTCCGTGTCATAACGGAATTCTGAGCCGACTTTTTTAAAGAAGCCCAATATTTCATACCGGCATACAGCGCAGGCATTTGAAAGAAATTCATAAAGGCAAAGTGATCATAGTTTTTTGCTTCTTCATTATTGATATGTGGAATCATTCGGTTTTGATAAACGGCTCCAAACACTTTTACCATTTCGGTGAATATTCCGTGGGAGCAAGTTCGTTCTCCATTAAGATAATTGTTTACCACACTTTTTGTGCGAAACCATCCGCCCCACTTATAACCGTCTTCATTGTGACTGTTTTTCTGTTGACAGTTCTTCAATTCCTCGCAGGCATCCTCCCACCAATTTTCCTTGAAATATACAATAGAGAACAAATCATTACTTCCTTTTTCCTGCGGAATAAAATGACTTTCTCCTACATGGAGAATTTTGAATTCGTCATACCGATCACCAATAAATGGCAAATACTCTGGATGGCGTTTATAAAACTTAATCTCCAACAATTTCTTATCGTAATTCACACCGCAACACCTCTTTTCATTATCTACACTATTATCGAATACCAAACGCAAATTAGTCCCATGACGCACGATACTGAGCAAGCTTCTGCAGATCAGAAAGATCGCCGGTTTCAACGTTATAGGAATAATATCTCTCGTCATCGCAAAATTCCATATCGTCTGTTAAAACAGGATCGCCGGAAAAAGAGGAGCTCCAAATTGTTTTGTTAAGAAGCATTCTGACCGCAAACCGGGATGCCGTAAAAATCAGATCCTTACTCTCATCCTCTTCGAAACAATCTGTGGCATATTCAGTCATATACTGCAATACTTTGCACCAATCCAAAACGCAGAAATAAGGACTCCCGGATACATTCCTCCGGCAAACAGGTAACGTTTTTTCTTTTGTCAAAAGGCAAACCATGTCGAAAGATAGCTTCATTGCATCTTTGAACAGTGCGTTGTCAAAGGTTTCTTCTCCGTCAACATAAGTGCACTTTCTCTGCGCAAGACGTTCCCACTTTATTAAACTATCTGTTGCAATCCGCATATTCTCCATTTTTATTACCTCCATTTATTCTTGATAGTTATTTAATGCGTTTTGAAGATCTTCCTTGACGGTCTGTGCCAAATCAGGGGGTGACAATACGCGAACGTGGCGGCAGTATTGCTGCGCCCAGTAACGCATGGCGCTCCAGTTGGCAGTTACACGAGCGGTGACCTCTTCCTCGGTTTCATCGAAGAAAGCGATGTCTGTACCAAACCAGTCGATCACATCGTTCAAAATGATCTTCTTCATCCGGAAGGTCACGGGAATGCTTTCGCCGCTGAACATATACAGGTGCTCGGCCATATGCTTGGGCAATGTCCAGCCTTTCATTTCCGGAACCTTTTCTTTCGGCTTCCGTGGCGTATCCAACAGGCGGATATTTGTGATGCGGTCCAAACGGTAGTTGGCAAGGTTATCATACTTATCATAATTACCGATTAGGTAGTACCGACCGTTGGTGGCTGCCATCTGATAAGGATTGACGATGTATTCGCGCTCCCGCCTGGGGTGAAGCCTTTTGTCGGTTCCGTATTCGTTGTAAGTAAACGCCACTTGCTTTTCGTTCTCAATAGCCTCGTCTAATACTTCAATTGTTAAAAACAGATGCCTGTTCTTGGGCTGACTTTCCGGCAGGGTGTGGATGTGCTTCACCTTGTGGTTGAAGTAATTACTGGAAAGATTTTTTAGTTTTTCAACGAGATCCTGACATTGGTTATAGGGAATATGCTTAGAAAACAACAGACTATCAATCAGCATCCGCAGCTCAGAATCTGTAAACTCCCTGTCCAGCCAAAAGTCGGACAAGATATAACTTTCCTCCATCTCTCCATTCTTATTGGGATACATTCGCAACGTTTCTTTGAAATCAATGGGATAACCCATCTCCAAAAGGCTTGTGATATTGCGCTTCACGCTCTTTCGGTCAGCCTTCATATCATAATCACGTTCCAAGAGCTCAATGATGTCATTCTGGCTCAGCTTATGGCTTTCGTCGCTGTACTGCCGCAGAATTTCCAGAATTGCAAAGCTCAGCTTTTTGCGTTTCAAATTGCTCATTATGAATCACCCTTTTTATAGTATCATGTTTGACACCATATTACAACACCCGATGTGGCATTTCTGGCCCATCGGGTGTTGATTATTATAGAGTTAACCCATTAGCGTTGATCCAAAAGCTGTGTTTATCTGTCAGGAGGGCAATAAACTCACCGTTGGTCGGTTTGCCTTTTGTATTGCTGACGGTGTAGCCGAAGAAGCTCTGCAGAATATTCAGATCTCCTCGGTCCCAGGCAATTTCGATTGCTCGCATAATCGCTGTCCGCACCCGTTTGGGGGTAGAGTTATTCGCCAGCGCAATAGGTTTGTAAATGCACTCGGTCATATTGTTAATGCGGTCCATATCCTCTACTGCAAGTTTGATTGCCTCGCGGAGATACCGGTATCCTTTGATATTAGCAGGCACGCCGAAATCGTGAATCATTTTTGTAATTTGCTGATAAAGCGACGGAAGGTTTTCTTCAATAGGAACTTCACTTTGTTGCAATGTTTCATTGATCCGATCTACAACAAATTGTGCAAGACAAGGCTTTTTCAGCAAAGCAGAAACCCCTCTGGCAGTCAGCGCCGAGATAATATAGTTACTGATAAACCCCGTCGCAACAAATACTTTGCAGTCAGTGTACATGCCAGAGATCAAGTCAAGAACGCTAATACCGTCATACTGCGGCAACAGCAAATCCAGGATAATAATATCTGGTCGCTTCTCACTGGCTATTTGGAGCGCCTCTTGACCGTCTGCTGCTACACCCATAACTTCAAATTCTTCGTTATCTTCCAAGGCTGCTACCAATTCATTGCGAAACTGTTCGTCTGCGTCTGCGATCAAAACTTGCTTTTTCATATGTATATCTCCTTTCTGGCGGAAATGTATTTCATTTCCTGCCATAAGGATACACCACCCGACGGGGCATTTTCGTCCCATCGGCTGTTTAAATTTTAGAACAATTCTTTACAGGCGATGATTTTTTGAATTTCTCCCCTGATCTGACTTACATTGTCCGCTGCATTCAGTGCTACGTATCTACAGGCTTCCTCCGGCCAGTGGATGCCGTATCTTTGCAGCTGATGAGAAACGATTGCAGCTCTTGCTTCTATGTCCGGTGTTTGTATTTCGACACAAAAGCCCATTTCTAAAAAGCTTTCAAGTTCTTCACGCAGTCCATAGGGCATGGAACTTGCTGTGCAATCTGCAGCAAAAACGATCTGCTTTCTATCTTCCAGCAGAAAATCAACATTGCAAAAATCATGTTTTAAAACGGTAGTTCATCGTTCATCTTCATGTCAGATAGTCTATTGGTATCAAAATCAAAGAACTCTATATTGTACTCATCGTCAAGCCTTAACTTGGGATAAATAGAACCGCATTGTTCAAACCCATTCAAGAAGTCATACAGGATACCGGATACGATTGACCACATCTCAATGCTATGCGCTTTATCAGAAATGAAACAATACACCGCATATTCTTGCATTAGAACCAAAATTCGAGCAACGGGATTGGTGATCGTATGGGCAGCATCAAAACACGAGAGTAGTTTAAATGTTTCTTTTGTCAGTTCCAGAAAATACTCCTCTTTCGGAAAGTCGTTTCCCATACCATTACAGGCCGCTCGTTCCCACCGTTTGAGCAACTCATGAATCATTTCTTCCATAATACTTTCTCCTTAATCTGTAAAAATGTAATTTTCATCATCCCAATGCAATGGCAATATTTGCCATTTGCCCCGTGCCGCTTTTTCGATGATACACAGTGCTTCTGTCCGATCTGCTTCCGGATCATAGTAAACGCTCCGGTATAACATCAACACAGTATCTGTATACTTTTCCAAAATGCATTTCCAGTGGGGAATATCCGTGACTCTGGGAATAGGGTCAGGTCGATATTCCGGATCCCGATTTAAATGCATCAGCACCATAATGGGAATCTGTAATTCTGTTGCCAACGACTTGATCTTTTTGAAAAGAGCCTCCGCGGTTTCATCCGTTTCGTCATAATCCGATAAGAACTGAAAATGATCAAAGACAGCAAAATCCGCTCCGCTTGTCCGGAGTTCTCTTTCAAAGTCCGTAAAATCTTTATGAACCTCTTTAAGGTTGCGTACAAAATCGAAATAACACACTTGTTTTTCTTGTGCATTTAGATGCCTTTCAACACTCTTTGCAAAACTGGTCTTTCCCATAGCCGGTCTGCCGGTTACAAGGATCACCTCGCCGGGGTGCATTCCCATGATCTGCGAATCAATGTGTGTGATCCCGGTCTCCAGTTCAAAGGGAAACAGCAGCAAATTGTTTAAAGGCGTTGGAACGGTGCGCTTCACAAGCATATTTTTCCGGTTCAAGGCGGGTACTATGGTACATCCATCTTGTTTGCATTTTCCAAAATACCAATGTTCGTGAAGCCAGGAATTTACGACCGCTATGGCATCTTTTGGAATGCAAACCACATAGTCATTGCCTTGGAATTGTTGGCCGCATAACTGTCCGGGGTCTACAGTTGTTATCTCTAAGATCCAGGGAATCAAGCCGTAAAGTGCATCATAATCCATCCGGTATGGGATTTTCTCCCGTTTCAAATACCGTGTGAGTTCATATACAGCTGCCAATAATTCTGCACCTTCATTGCGTTCCTGAATCGTTATCCACTCACGTCTTACCCGGTCTTTTAATTGCTTGTCCGGATTTTTACCGAATTTTTGATGAAACGCAGCATATACATCTGCCTCGATGGCTTCTCTGATTGCATGTTTTGGCAGAAAACTGTAAATATCTTTATAACCCATCTGCTTGTGATAGCGCGCTTTTGCTAACACAAGGATTTCATCCAGTGATGTCATAAGTTCCGCGAAACTGTCTGGATAAATAAAGGATGAAAAGTGTTTGGGGAACGCACGGGGTGCCAACCATACTACCGTTTCCGGCAATTTATCCCCTACATCCAAATAATAAGCGTTCAGAGGCCACCACAGTTGCGCCTGTGCTGTTGTAGGGTCGATAATAGAAAGCACTGAATCGATAACAATCAGATCGGTAGTACATTCCATCACCACCATTTCATATTCATCCGGCAAAGCTGCCTTTAAAAGAGATATTTGCTTTTTGTTCAAACCATATACTGCAACCTTGTAATGCATACCAAAACCTCCTATTTCTTTTTTCTGCCATAAATATAACCCACCGGACGGGGCAAAATCGCCCCATCCTAAAAGTAAAAACGGAGCAGTACACACTGCTCCGTTTTTACATAAAAAAGTATAGTGCCAATGTAAGGAGTGCGTTGTTTCGCTGTTCCTCACAATCTCCTGCCATCAGGAGAATGATTAGCACAATCAATAAGTCAGTTGTATCAAAATCCCGCGGAAGCAGCTGCCTTAAAAAGCCGAATATACCATCTGGTTTCTTTGGCACAGCCGGAGTGGGATTTTGCGGTGTGATTTGTTTGTTCTCTGCTTTCGGTTGTGAATTTGGCGTTTTTATATCCTGCATTGCATTTCTTCGATAAGAGCCGTCCGGCTGGGGAATATACCGATTATACAAACAATCACCTGCCTGTGAATAGTCCGCTGCTGCCTAAAAATGATGAAGCAACGTTGGCAAGCCTTGCTGCCCGCATTGCTTTTTCCAGTCGCGTTACCCGTTCTCCGGATAAATAGGGGGTTAGGGCGTTTAGTAAATTCCTCTGGTTATTGTCAATGTTATTTTGCCCAAGAAAACCGGCTAATTTTTGCATTAGATTGATGTCGATGCCCTCAAAGGGGGATGGGGACTGCAATGGCTCATTCGGCTGCGTATCATGCTGCATGGATTGCGCCAATTGCATAATCTTTTGCATCATATCCGGGTTGCCCAGCACGGCGTTGAGCCGGTTCTCCATATCGTCCATATTATCCCTCCAGTTGTTTGAGTAGTTTCCTCACTTCCTCCGAGGCGAGTAAGGGTTTGAGTGTTTGTGATAAACTGCTGTAATCACCTTGTGCAGCCTGTGACATTGCCTGCTCTAATTCTTTTGGATTGGACTTTTGAATTTGGCTTAGTAATTGTTTTCCTGTTTCGGTATTCGCCATTCGCATTGCGTCCTGCACTGAAAAATTTTTCCTATTATGTTCCATTCCATTGCCTCCAGTCCAAAATCCTGCTATAATAATCATTACAGGTTATTATATGAATATAAAGAGGCGTTTGTGAATGACAAAGATTTTAGTTTTATCGGATTCTCACTCCGGATTATCCTTTATGCGCCATTGTATTGACCGGGTGAAACCCCAACACGTCATCCATCTGGGTGACCATTATGCCGATGGGGAAGTGATGTCGCAGGAATATCCCCATATCCGTTTTCATCAGGTCCCGGGCAACTGCGACCGGTATCGCACCGCGCCGTGGCAGGTGGATATTCTCAGCTACCCTATTGCGGGTGTCAATTTTTATATGACCCACGGACATTTGCACGGGGTAAAGTCCAGCCCACACCGGTTGCTGCTGGATGCCCGTAAATCAAACGCAGACGTGGTGTTGTACGGGCACACCCACGCGGCGGATTGCCACAGGGAGGAAGATGGACTTTATGTTCTCAATCCCGGCTCCTGCGGCTCCTGGAGCGGCAGTGTGGGCGTGCTGGAAATTACGGATGGAACGGTTTCTGCCTGCTCTATTATGAAACAGGCGGATTTGGATTAAAATAATACTGCGATAAACAGAAGACAGGCGGCTGCGCCTACGCCCATTGCAGCAACCAAAAGTAGATCAAGCGCTTTGTGCAGCACTTCCCGATATGTTGCTGCGTTTGGATAGGGGGCGTGAGGACGGTTGGCAAAATCTGTTTTGTAGACGATTGTTTTCATAATGTTACCTCCTTGGTGTTTCTTATGGCTTTATGATACTAATTTAACTGTACCATAAAACGGACTGAAAAAACTTATGGAAACATTTTCTTCTCCACCTTGCATCCTGTTAAAAAATATGCTATGATAAGAAAAAAATGACCGGAGGTCAACAATGGGTAACACAAATGGCAATCGAGAGATAAAAAAAGAAAGAAGGCGCGCGTTCTGGAAATGGGCATATCGCCTGCGCAGTGTTGTATTGTCTATTCCTGTTGCTGCGATTGCTGTGATTATTGCGTTGCACAATCAGGTACGACTGCCTGCAACGGTGGGCTTTAATATGCAGGCATCCGGTGAGTACGCAATTGAGGTTGCCAATACTGTTGCTGTGATAGGCCCGCTTGTAGTAACTGCGGTTTGCCTGTTAATGACGGTCTGCTCTAAAAAGGTCCTGTATCCCTGGCTCATCAGTGTGTTTTCTCTGGTGTTGCCGTTGTTTATTTATTTTACCAATACGTTTCCCGGATAAAAAATCAATCCCCCATTCCATAAGGAACGGGGGATTTCTCATTGTTCTAAATATTCCAAAAGCTCTTCCGGCGAATTGGCAATTGCAGCTGCACCGGCAGAAACCATATCTTCTACAGAGCCATAGCCCCAGCTGACGCCAATGCAGGGGATGTTATGCATTTTGGAGCCTATCACATCATAGTGTGTATCGCCAACCATAATCATATTTTCGGCAGAGCTGTTTTGCGCTAAAAGATAGGCAATCACATCTTCCTTGGAACTGCGGCTTGTGTCCATGGAAGCACCGCAGATACAGTCAAAATATTTTGCGAGGTCAAAGTGCTTCAAAATGTCCACTGCCATCCATTCCGGCTTTGAGGTGGCAATCAACAACCTGTGACCGTTTGCTTTTAATGTTTTTAACAATTCCGCAACACCGGGATAGGGGCTGTTCTCAAACATTCCCGTGGGGATGTACCGGCTGCGGTAAATCTTAACGGCTTCGTCAGCTTTATCAGCCGGAACACCGAATTTCACAAATGTTTCGTGCAGAGGCGGACCGACGAAGACACGCATTGTTTCTCTGTCCGGAAGCGGCAAACCAAAATGCTCTAACGCCAGTAAAGCACAGTTGATAATGCCCTCACCGGAATCGGTCAATGTGCCGTCTAAATCAAATAATATTGTTTTCTTTTCCATACACATTTCTCCTTTTATTTATTATATCATATACTGCGAGTAATGTACAGTCCGGTATGGTTGACGATTGGAAATGACTTTGCTATAATCAACATATCTTAGGCTGGGAGGTGGAAATGTGACCAAATTATTGCTTCGTCTTTTTGTTAAGGATTATAAAAATCCCAATAAGTCTGAAGTTCGCGGCGCCATAGGTACATTGGCGGGCATCACGGGCATTGTGTGCAATGTGCTCCTGTTTGCTTTTAAGCTAACAGCGGGCGTTGTCTCCGGTGCGGTATCCATTATTGCCGATGCGCTTAACAATCTATCTGACGCTGCTTCATCGGTTGTTACCTTATTCGGCTTTCGGCTGGCACAGCGTCCTGCTGATGCTGACCATCCGTACGGACACGGCAGATATGAGTATATTTCCGGTCTTGTGGTTGCTGCACTGATTTTTGTGATAGGTGTTGAGCTTGGCAAAAGCTCCGTAGAAAAAATATTTCATCCAGCTTTCGTTTCTTATACACCGTTAACTGCTGTTATTTTGGCATCTGCAATTGCTGTCAAATTATGGATGTGTATTTTTTATAAAAATTTGGGCAAAAAAATTGATTCATCTACTTTAAAGGCGGCCTCCATTGACAGTCGTAACGATGTAATTACTTCAGCAGCTGTTTTATTGGGCTGCGTAATGGAATGGCTATTTTCCGTATCCTTGGATGGTTATATTGGTTTGGCAGTTGCTGCGTTTATCGTATGGTCCGGCGTTGGCGTTGCAAGAGAAACCATTTCACCCCTATTGGGGCAACGGGCGGATGAGCAGCTTGTGAAAAGAATTTCAAAGGTCATCCTCGACAATGATAAGGTTTTGGGGCTTCATGATCTGCTTGTGCACGATTATGGTCCCGGGCAGTGCTTTGCCTCAGTTCATGTGGAAATCAGCGCAACGGAAGACCCGTTGGAAGGTCACGAAATCATCGATTCCATTGAATGCAGTGTTTTGGAAGAACTCAATGTGCATTTGGTTATCCACTATGATCCTGTGTTGGAAAACGATTCTGAGTGGCGTGAAATGTCATCACTTATGAAGCAAATCCTGCAGCAGATGGATGCGGATTTGTCTATGCACAGTTTTCGCATTGTCCACGGAAAAGAGAAATCAAAACTGGTATTTGATTTGGCTGTTCCTTTTGGAAAAACTTATGACTATACAGAGCTAAATAAGCGCATTGACCAGGCGTTGCAGTCTTTTGGGAAGAATTATAAAACCGTTATTCGGTTTGACGAGAAGTAAGAAAGAATGGTATCAAACACCACGGTGCAAAATGCACCGTGGTGTTTTTTGGATGATGACCGAATTTTTATGCGAAAACAGTATGTAATGAATGGATATTATGAAATAATACTTGAATATTCATAAATTCTATGATAATATTCATTTTGACGGTGCAGTATCCTAGTCGGAACTTCCGGTCTCCAGGTAGGGCCTAAAAATCCTATGAAGGGCATATCGATGAAGTCCCTGGTGCCTGCTTTTTACGCCCAGTTTAGGGTGGGTGCTGGGGGTTAAGGATTTCGGGCGCACTCCAATGGCATGGAGTATACGACCCGGTCTCCGCGGAGACCTGGTGTTGTGTGACGAAGTTGAGAACTCCAAGTTTGGAAGCCTCTTCGCACACGAGCCGGGTATGAACCTGCAAAGCGGTGCGCAGAATCGCGTGCTGTGTGCAGTGTAGCCTGCCTTGAGTGAGTATGTGGGGAAAGAGGACAAATGACGAGCTTGCGATGGCCACGCAGCTTTCATTATTGCTTCTGGAAACCATCCTTGCAAAAGAGGCTAAGGACCGGTTTGTTTTGCTGTGGAAAACACCTAGGCTGTCGTTTGGAGCAGACAGGGGATTACAGTACGGACTAAGTGGCAATCGGGTACTTGCGTTGGCAACGCGGGAGCGAGCAAATGAAATGGGAACAGCCTGTTCGGCAACGGCAGGTTTGACTTGGTGCAATACAACCCGACCTAAGCCGTAAGATTTATCCTGTCTGCTACCGTCTTATTACAAATTGAAAAGGGGATAAGGCTCGTGTCTAAATCCGACCCATCCGCGTCGAAAAGGGAGCGGAACAAGACGATCCGTTGGGTCGTCACAATATTTTTTGTAACGATGTTGGTTTCGGGAACGATTTCCTTCCTGTCCGATATTATTATGGAAAACAGCAGCATTTTTGTTGCTTTTATAATTCTTCTTATTATCGTGTTTATTGGTATCATTTTTGATGTAGTCGGCGTTGCTGTAACCTCTGCCGATGAAAAACCTTTTCATTCTATGGCTGCGCGCAAAGTGCCCGGTGGCTTAGAGGCTATTAAACTTTTGCGTAATGCAGAGCGCGTCAGCTCCATTTGTAATGATGTGGTAGGAGATATCTGCGGGGTTGTTTCCGGTTCTGCGTCGGCTACCATTGCGGTGCAGGTGCTGAAGGGCTTCGATTTTTCGTTTCCGCAGTTGGTTACATTATTGATGTCTGCTTTGGTTGCGGGTTTGACTGTAGGTGGGAAAGCCATCGGCAAGACCTTTGCAATTAATTCTTCCACAAAGATTGTATCCTTCGTGGGAGTTCTGAGCTATTACCTTTCTCACATATCAGAAATGTTTCATAAAAATAAAATGAACGGTTAGGTTGTATTAGTGTGAATATCTTAGAAACCATTCACGGTCATCAGGATTTGTCAGATTTGACCCCGGAACAGCGGGAAATACTCTGTCAGCAGATACGGGAGTTTTTAATCTCCCGCGTCAGCAAAACCGGTGGACACTTAGCGTCCAATTTGGGTGTTGTTGAGTTGTCCGTCGCTCTTGAGACTGTGTTTAATACAGATATAGACCGACTGGTTTTTGATGTTGGTCACCAGTCTTATGTGCATAAGTTGTTGACCGGTCGCCAGAAGGATTTTGATAATTTGCGGCAATTTGGTGGAATTGCAGGCTTTCCCAAACCCAGTGAAAGTGATGCCGATGCATTTGTTGCCGGACATTCCTCCAGTTCTATATCCATTGCCTTAGGTATGGCGCGTGCCCGTACTTTGCAGAATAAAGACTACCACGTAGTTGCATTGTTGGGAGACGGTGCTGCCACCGGTGGTATGGTTTACGAAGGTCTGAATGATGCGGCAGTCAGCAACGAACCGCTGATTGTGATACTCAATGATAATGCGATGTCTATCGAACGCAATGTGGGCGGTATGGCTACGCACCTTTCCCGTTTGCGTACAAAGGAAAAATATTTGGGAATTAAGCATCGTTCGAAGAGATTTTTATCTAAGCTGCCCCACGGTGGCGGGATTGTGCGGTTGCTTGGCAATCTAAAGGACCGCATTCGCCGCATGCTCATTCCAGAGACAATTTTTGAGAGTATTGGCCTTTCTTATTTGGGGCCTGTGGACGGGCATGATACCGAAAAATTGATTTCCCTTTTGAAAATTGCAAAACAGATGAGAAGGCCGGTTCTCCTGCATGTGCTTACAGAAAAGGGTAAGGGTTTTGCACCGGCGCAGGAACATCCGGAGCTTTTTCACGGTGTCGGAAAATTTGACCCTGCAACCGGTGAAGTGTCCGCAAGTGCAAAAGAGACATTCTCCGACGCTTTCGGACGGGAACTGTGTCTGCTGGCAGAAAGTGATAACCGGGTCTGTGCAATTACTGCCGCAATGCCCGGAGGAACCGGCTTGCTTGATTTCAAGAAGAAATTTCCCAAGCGTTTGTTTGATGTGGGAATTGCCGAAGCACATGCAGTTTCTATGGCAGGTGGCTTGGCGAAACAGGGCGCGATTCCGGTTGTTGCCATATATTCCACATTCCTGCAAAGAAGTTACGATATGATTTTGCAGGATATCTGCATGCTTAATTTACACACAGTATTTGCCGTGGATAGAGCAGGACTTGTAGGCGAGGACGGAGAAACCCACCACGGCGTATTTGATGTTGGATTTCTGCGGCAGGCACCCGGTATGCGCGTATTGTGTCCGGGCAGTATTGCTGAATTACAAGGGATGCTGCGTTGGGCTGTATTAAAGCAGGATGGTCCCGTGGCTATCCGTTATCCAAGAGGTGGCAACCGGAATTATATCGGTACTGCCTGGAGTGAAAATGGCACCAATTGCCTTTTCTGCCACAGAACCGGTGCGGATGGGACAATTATCACCTACGGCACATTGCTGCAAAATGCAATGGATGCGGCGGAGCATCTTGCCCAGCAAGGAATAGAAGTGACGGTTTTACGGTTGTTGTCGGTATCTCCCTTGCCAGTGCAGCAGATTTGCGCACACCTTTCCCAGTCTAAAAAGATATTTATTTTGGAAGAGACCTGTACAGGCAGTGGCATTGGCGAGGAATTGTCCTGCGAATTATATAAGTTTGACCGTCAGTGTCAGGTGAAACGCTTTGATTTGGGACCGAATTTTGTGACCCACGGCAATATGGATGCCCTATACAGTCACCTTGGCTTGGATGGAAAATCCCTTGCAAACCGCATTAAGGAGGAGCTGACAAATGAAAACTAAAAAACGTTTGGATGTTCTTCTTGTGGAACAGGGCTATGCCGACAACCGCACAAAGGCGCAGGCGATCATTATGAGTGGTAATGTTTATGTGCAGGGGCAAAAGGCGGACAAGCCGGGCACATCCTATGAAGAGACTGTGGAAATTGAGGTGCGTGGTGCAACCTGTCCTTATGTGAGTCGTGGCGGCTTGAAATTAGAGAAGGCACTGCGGGATTTTGGCATTCAGCCGGTTGGCTATGTTTGCAGCGATTCCGGTGCCTCTACCGGCGGTTTTACAGATTGTTTGCTGCAGCAAGGCGCAAGCAAGGTTTTTGCCATTGACGTTGGTTACGGTCAATTGGATTGGAAAATCCGCTCAGACCCCCGCGTGGTGGTTATGGAACGCACCAATGTGCGGTATGTAACGCCGGAAGATTTAGGCGAGCCTTTGGACTTATCTGTCATTGACGTCAGCTTTATTTCCTTAAAGATTGTGCTTCCTGCTATCAAAACCTTTCTGAAATCCACCGGACAGGTTGTCTGCTTGATTAAGCCGCAATTTGAAGCCGGCAAAGATAAGGTCGGTAAAAAGGGTGTTGTGCGTGAACCTGAAACCCATAAAGAGGTTTTGGATAATTTCGTTGCGCTTACAAAGGAATTGGATTTTACGATTTTAGGCTTAACGTTTTCTCCCGTGAAAGGTCCTGAGGGTAATATCGAATTTTTAGCTCACTTAACGCTGGACGACCAAGCTGGCATTGAGCCGGACACAGAGGCTGTGGTAACACAGGCCCATAATACATTAAAGGGGTAACCCAATGAAGAAAGTAATTTTAACACCAAATCCATATCGCGACCGTAATTTTCAAACGGTAAGAGCGGCAATGCAGGTACTCCAAAACAGCGACATTGATGTTCGTTTGTGCTTACCCTTCGAGGTAGACAGAACCTATGATTTACCCCGTGATTTGCGGTTTTCCAGATTGGATAGAGAATTGCCCACCGCAGATGCGGTTGTCTGCTTTGGCGGTGACGGAACAATCCTGCACATGGCGAAGGCAGCCACAAAATACGGTGTGCCTGCCCTTGGTGTCAATATCGGCACAATGGGCTTTATGGCTGAATTGGAAAGCACGGAACTGGAGCAGCTTTCCCGCTTGGCAAATGACGATTATTTTGTTGACGAGCGAATGATGCTGGATGTGACCGTTCAGCGGGATCGTGATATTATTTTCCACGATATTTGCTTAAACGATGTGGTAATTACCAAAGGCGCGGTTGCCCGCATTGTCCATTTGGCTGTCAAATGCGATGGTGTGCAGGCAATGGAATTTGGCGGTGATGGCGTGATTGTCGCCACTCCCACAGGTTCCACGGCATACAGTCTGTCTGCCGGCGGCCCTATTGTGGAGCCGGAGGCACACAGCATTTTGGTAACACCGATTTGCGCCCACGATGTGGCAAGCCGTGGCTTTATTGCGTCTGATAAGCGGATTATCAACGTGGAACTGACCCACAATGCCAGAAGAAATGCCTTCCTGTCCGTAGACGGCGGCAAAGCGGTGCGTACCAATATGGGCGATATTGTCACGATTAAAAAGACAAATCTGACCACAAAGCTAATCCGCTTGAAAAAGCGCAGTTTTTACGATGTGGTCAATATGAAATTTAAAAACAGTTGAGGTGAGTGTTTGTGAAAAGTCAGAGACAGGCGAAAATTATGGAGATTATCTCCACCAGAAATGTGGAGACCCAGGAACAACTGTTAGAGGCTCTGCAGCAGGCGGGATTTCGCGGTACACAAGCTACGATTTCCAGAGATATTAAGGAGCTGCGCATTGTCAAGGAACTGTCCAGCTTGGGCACATACCGTTACACAACCTCATCCAACGAGGTTTCCGGTTCCTTTACAAACAGATTGAACACAATTTTCAGAGAGTGCGTTATCGGATTTGATTATGCGCAAAATATCATTATTGTCCGCACCCTGCCGGGTCTTGCATCTGCTGCAGGCTCTGCCATTGACTCTATGAACCTGAGTACGGTGGTTGGCAGCCTGGCAGGCGATGATACCGTTATGATTGTGATGCGCGATACCAATTCCGCAGCAGCATTTTGTGGAGAAATTAAAAATTTATTGGGATAAAAAGGGGTGATTTCGGTGCTGAGTCTTCTGCATATTGAGAATATTGCGGTGATTGAATGCGCCGATATTTCCTTTGATAAGGGTTTTAATATCCTTACCGGTGAGACAGGTGCAGGTAAATCCATTGTGATTGATGCCATTTGCGCGGTGCTTGGAGAACGCGCATACCGCGATATGATTCGTACCGGCACGTCAAAAGCATCTGTTCGCGCTGTTTTTACCGATGTTCCCCGGTTTCCCTGGTTTGAAGAAAACGGCGTGGAGTATGACAGTGAGACGATTATTCAGCGAGAAGTGTATCTTGACGGTAAAAATGTTTGCCGTGTCAACGGCACTTTGGTAACAGTCAATATTTTGCACAAGCTGGGTGTTCAACTCATAAACATCCACGGTCAGCACGATTCGGCAGCCTTGTTCGACGAAGCAAATCATTTGGAGCTTTTGGATGCATTCGGCAATTTAGGGGAGCTTCACAACGACTACCTGGAAAAATATACCGCCCTTGCTGAATTGCGCAAGGAGATAGAGCGGATTTCTATGGACGAAGGCGAAAAACTTCGCCGTATGGAAACCTTGCGTTTTCAGATTGAAGAAATCTACAAGGCAGATTTGCAGCCAGGGGAGGACGAGGTTCTTTCCGAACGCCGAAAATTGCTGCAGAACGCCGAAAAGCTTAGTGACGGTATCAATGTAACGCTGGAATGTTTGTATGGCGGTGAAGATACACACGGCGCGGCTGCACTGTTAAATGCAGCTGAGCGGGAGCTTGCCCGACTGTCCAAGTATACGGATGTCTATGCTCAGCTGCAAAGTAAGCTGATGGACCTGAGCTATCAGGTGCAGGATATTGCCGATGAGGTGCGTGACCAACGGGACAGCTTGGCTTATTCGGCAGATGAATTGGAGCAGATTGAGGCCCGATTGGATGTCATTCACCGGTTGCGCCGCAAGTACGGGGCGACCTGTGAGGATATTCTTGTTTATTTGGAGCAGGCAAAGCAGGAATTGGACGATATTGAGTTTGCCGATGACCGTATCGAGCGATTAAAAATCAAGTGCAAGGATGCGGAAAAGCAGGCAACAGATGCGGCGCTTGCCCTGCGTGAACAACGGAAATTATCAGCAGAAAAGCTCTCTTCTGCAATATTAACAGAGCTGTCGCAACTGGATATGCCCAAGGTTCAATTTTCCTGTCAGTTTACGGAAATTCCCCTTACCGCAACCGGCGGAGACGGCGTTGCCTTTTATATGTCCGCCAATGCCGGTGAGGCTCTGAAGCCTTTGAGCAAGGTTGCTTCCGGCGGTGAGCTTGCCCGCATTATGCTGGCAATGAAGAATGTTTTGGCGCAACAGGACAAGGTGGCAACTTTGATTTTTGACGAAGTGGACACCGGTGTCTCCGGACGAGCCGCGCAGAAGGTTGCAGAGAAGCTTCGCAGTGTAGCGCAAAACAAGCAGGTGCTGTGTGTAACCCACCTGCCTCAGCTTGCAGCGCTTGCCAACACACACCTGCTGATTTCCAAAGAGGAACGGCAGGGAAGAACCTATACCACCGTAACGCCGTTGGATTTGGCAGGCAGAAAGCAGGAGCTCGCCCGCATTATCGGTGGCGCGAATATTACGGAAACAACCCTAAAAAGCGCGGAGGAGATGTTGCAGTTATGACACGAAATAAAATTGTGTCCGTATTGTTGGCATTGATTGGTATTGTTGGCGCAGTGTTGTCTGTGGTTATGCTGATCACCGCAATTCAGTTTTCCGAATGGGGTAGGGTGATCTTGTACTGCGTTACCCTTGCGGTGTGCGTGGAGCTGACTTGGCTGAATATTTTGAATATCAAACAGAAAAAGAATGAAGAATAATGTTTGATATTGACAAATTTCCTTTCTTTTGTTAGGATATTTGCAACGCGAAGATGGGAAGAAGTAAGTACATCCCTTTTCTCCAGAGAGCTGCCGGTGGGTGCAAGGCAGCAGAAAAGCGTACTGAAATACCTCCCGGAGTGGCCGCCTGAAATAAAGTAGGGCAGGACGGGTTCGCCCGATACAGCGACGGTGTCTGTGACACCCTAAGGGTATTGCTGCGAGGCTATACCAAACCAGAGGTGGTACCGCGTAATTAACGCCCTCTGTCCGAAAAAGGACAGAGGGTTTATTTTTTGGAGGATAATATGAAATTGTATGATGAACTGGTGGCAAGAGGCCTCATTGCTCAGGTTACCAACGAAGAAGAAATCCGTGAAATGATTGATAACGGCAAAGCTACCTTCTATATTGGCTTTGACCCCACTGCAGATTCGCTGCACGTAGGTCACTTTATGGCGCTTTGCCTGATGAAGCGCTTGCAAATGGCCGGCAACCGCCCCATCGCCCTTATTGGCGGTGGTACGGCTATGATTGGTGATCCTTCCGGTCGGACCGATATGCGGTCTATGATGACCAAGGAAACCATTGACCATAACTGTGCATGCTTTAAAAAGCAGATGGAGCGGTTTATTGAGTTTGGAGAGGGCAAGGCACAGATGGTCAACAATGCAGACTGGCTGCTGGACCTGAATTATGTGGATGTGCTGCGGGAAGTTGGCGCCTGCTTCTCTGTGAACAATATGCTTCGCGCAGAGTGCTATAAGCAGCGTATGGAAAAGGGTCTTTCCTTCCTGGAATTTAACTATATGATTATGCAGTCCTATGACTTCTACTATCTGTATCAGAACTACGGCTGCAATATGCAGTTTGGCGGTAACGACCAGTGGAGTAATATGCTGGGCGGTACAGAGCTTATCCGCCGCAAGCTGCAAAAGGATGCCCATGCAATGACAATTACCTTGCTTCTAAACTCCGAGGGCAAAAAGATGGGTAAGACCGCTTCCGGTGCGGTATGGCTGGATCCCAATAAGACAAGTCCCTTTGATTTCTACCAGTACTGGCGGAATGTGGAGGATGCAGACGTGCTCAAATGCATCCGTATGCTGACCTTCCTGCCTATGGAGCAGATCGAAGCGATGTCCGATTGGAAGGATGCCCAGCTGAACACCGCAAAAGAAATTTTGGCATACGAGCTGACAAAGCTTGTTCACGGTGAGGAAGAAGCAGAGAAGGCACAGGCTGCCGCTAAGGCGCTGTTTGCCGGTGGCGGTGACGATGCCAATATGCCTACCACCAAAATTTCTGCAGCCCAGCTTGCAGACGGTAAGGTTGGCATTTTGAATTTGATGGTTTCCTGCGGTTTGGCGGGCTCAAACGGCGAGGCGCGCAGACTGGTTCAGCAGGGCGGCGTGTTCGTCAATGACGAAAAAGTACCCGACCACACCTTTGCGGTC
The DNA here is from genome assembly GCA_045644625.1 of Faecousia sp. Lineage (GTDB taxonomy): Bacteria > Bacillota > Clostridia > Oscillospirales > Oscillospiraceae > Faecousia. Next base: position 6,429 of record JAZRHG010000018.1, on the reverse strand, counting down.
ACAGAGGATATGCTCCGTGATGGCGTAAAGATTCGCAAGGGCAAGAAAGTGTTTCACAAAGCAATTTTAGCATAAAGTAAACGGCGGTCCTGTGCGGACCGCCGTTTTGTATCTAAATTTGCTTTTATGAGCCGTAAATACCGGGAGAGGGGAAATTCAGGATGATGGATGCCAAAATGCAGACAATGATGCAAACCGCCCAGACACTCATCCAAATGCTGCGTCTGCGCTTTAACTCCTGTTTTTTATATAACTGCCACAAACAATAGCTGCTATCCAACACAGACAAGAGTGCCAGAAAAATTTTCAGTCCCACATTGCCGGAACCTGCGGCAGACAGATAAAAGAAGAATAGTATTGTGCCAACTGCAAGACATAATGTGATATACCGCTCAAAATCACGAAAACGGGTTTTTCTTTGGGACATATTGACCCCTCCTTTTGTTATATTATAGCACATTTTCGACAAAAAGCAATTATGACATTTTTGCGGGAAATACTTGCAGGAATGTAAAATGAATGATATAATCTAAAAAAGAAACTATGCTTATTTGCAAGGAGTTCCTATGGCTGAACCACAATATCGCTTGGAAGGCATTGTCCATACACGCAGCGATGCTTTAGAGGACTTTGAAGGTCCTCTGGACGTGATATTCCTGCTGCTGAGTAAAAATAAAATAGAGATTCAGGATGTGTCCATCACAGCGATTTTGGAGCAGTATCTTGCCTATCTGGACGAAATGAAGCGGCTGGATATGGAAATCGCCAGTGAGTTTATCACGATGGCATCTCACCTGATGCTGATTAAGACCAAAATGCTCCTGTCTGCCGCAGAGGCTGCAGAGGCTGAAAGCGAGTTGGATATTCTCCGTCAGTCCCTTCTGGAACGCCAGCGGCGTGATGCCATTGAGCAGATTCATATGGCAATTGCTGTGCTGGAGCCGATGAATGATATCGGCCGTTGCCTGTTTGTCAAGGAGCCGGAACCACTGCGTCGAGACAGCACCTACCGCTATAAGCATGAGCCACAGGATATGCTGCGTGCTTTGGACGAAATTGCAGAGCGCAATCAACGGCGTCTGCCGCCGCCTACGGTCAATTTTAAAGGCATTGTGGGAAAGGAAGCCTATCCGGTCACCCGCAAGGCTACCGAAGTGATTCGCACCCTGGTGCTGCGCGGTATTGAGAAGCTGAAGAATTTATTTCGGGGAAATCGCACCCGTTCGGAAATTGTTGCCACTTTTTTGGCAATACTGGAATTGTGTAAAACCAATTCTGTTTCCCTTGAGGATGATATTTCCGGTGAAAATCCCAGCGTACGCTTGATTAAAAATCCTGAGGAAGAGAAGGAGAGCCAGTAATGGAGATAACAGAATTACAAAGAGCCATTGAAGCAATCCTGTTTGCTTCCGGAGAACGTGTGGATGTGTCCCGTCTTTGCTTAGCTTTGGAAGCTGACGAGGACGAGATTATGAAAGCTGCTGATGCATTGGCGGATGAACTGTCTTTTAACCGCCGTGGCGTGCGAATTATTCGCCTGGAAAAAGGCTACCAGATGGTATCCTCCGGCGAGATGGCGGATTATATCACAAAGGCATTGGAAACAAGAAAACCGCCAAAGCTTTCTTCCTCTCAGCTGGAGAGCTTGACGATTGTGGCGTACTATCAGCCGGCGACCAAGGCTATGGTGGAGCAAATCCGCGGTGTGGACAGTTCCTATTCCATCTCTGCACTGCTCAACAAGAGGCTGATTGAGGAAGCCGGGCGCCTGAATGTGCCGGGCAGACCCATTTTATATCGGACAACCCCCGACTTTTTGCGTACCTTTGGCTTAAGCTCCCTGGAGGAACTTCCTCCCATTGAAAAAGTGAACTTTGGTGAGCCGGAGCAATTGGAGATTTCTCAGGAGGGTGAGAGCACTCCTGCAGAAGAGCCGGTTGGTGAAGAGCAATGATTGGCGTTCTAATTGCCTTGCTGATAGTTGGTGTCCTATGGGTGTTGCCTATTGGTGTTCGGCTTGCGTATAACCAGGATAGTGGTTATGTTGGACTTAGGTTTGGTTTCATCAGTGTTCGGCTTTATCCAAAACCAAAGAAAGCAGAAGCAACACAGGAAACAAACAAATCAAATACAACGAACAAGAAAACGGAAAAAACGCAAGGCAGCAGCCTGACGGATTTTATTCCCATCGTAAACATAGTGCTGGATTTTCTATCGGATTTCCGCCGAAAGCTTTGGGTGCGAAATCTAAAGCTCAAGCTAATTTTAGCAGGTGATGACCCCTGTGATTTGGCTGTGCATTACGGGGAAGCCTGGGCGGCCTTGAGCAGCTTGTTTCCGCTCTTGGAGCAATATGTTAAAATTAAGGACAGAAATTTAGAGGTTTTGTGTGACTTTACAGCCTCGCATATACGCGTTCTTGCCCATGCTGATATTTTGATTACCCTGGGCGATTTCTTAATCATCGGTTTACGCCACGGTGTGCGTGGCTTGAAAGAATACTTTATAATATCTAAAAAAATAAAGGCGGTGCAATGATATGAGCCAAAATCTTCCCAATATGCTGGAAAACACCATTGCAAAAATTCGCGAAATGGTGGATGTAAATTCTGTGGTTGGTGAGCCCATCAATGTTGGAAGCGATATTACCATTATTCCGATTTCTAAGGTCAGTATCGGTCTTGGTGGCGGCGGTTCTGACTTTGTGTCTAAAAACCCCAACCAGCACGAAAATCCCTTTGGTGGCGGCGTTGGTGCCGGTATTAAGGTGACACCTATGGCGTTTTTGGTTATCAAAGAGGGTAGTGTGCGTATGCTTCCTGTGGCAGCGCCTGCCAATACTACGGCAGACCGCCTGGTGGAACTGGTTCCGGACACCCTGGATAAGATTGCGGCCTTTGTGGATTCCCGCACCCAGAAAAGTGAATAAATCCCATATTCCGGCACAAACTATGCCGGGGTGATGGTGATGAAAAAGATATTTGCCGGGATGGCAGCTGCTTTGCTGGCTGCCGTCCTGTTTTTACCTTGTAACGTACAGGCACTTTCTGCGCAGAAGGCGCTATTATTGGACGCCAATTCCGGTCGCGTTTTATATGAAAAAAATGCAGATGATCGTTCCTTGATTGCCAGTACCACCAAGATTATGACGGCGTTGGTAGTTTGTGAACAGTGCAATGTGCTTGACCGAATGAGAATCCCAAAGGAAGCGGTTGGTATTGAAGGTTCTTCGATGTATCTGCAGGAAGGCGAAATACTCACAATACAGGAGCTTCTGTATGGGTTGATGCTTCGCAGCGGGAATGATGCTGCCGTTGCGCTGGCAATCTATTGCGGCGGTACTGTGGAAGGCTTTGCAGAGCTTATGAATGACAAGGCGCACCGACTGGGCCTGCAAAATACCCATTTTGAGAATCCAAACGGGTTGGATAGTCCGGGGCATTATTCCACTGCGCGGGATTTGGCTGTCCTGACTGCGTATGCAATGAAAAACCCAATCTTTGCAAAAACAGTTTCCACAAAGTCCATCACCATTGGCAATCGGGTGCTGAAAAATCACAACAAGCTGCTGTGGTCCTTAGAGGGCGCAGACGGCGTTAAAACCGGATATACCAAGGCTGCCGGGCGTATTCTTGTCTCCAGCGCTTTACGTCAGGGAAGACGACTGATTGGTGTCACTATTAATGCCCCCAGTGACTGGTCAGACCATACTGCGTTGTTGGAAGACGGATTTCAGCGATATCGAATCCAACGGCTCATAAATCAGGGTGATTGCCTGGGTAAACTGGAAATTGCCGGCGGAACCGCCGGCGAAGTAAATCTGATTGCAGCCAGCGATTTTTCCTATGCCCTTGCCGATGATGAAAAGGCGGAGATTGTTCTGCAAAGCAAATGCTTTGTGTATGCTCCGGTCGCAGAAGGTCAGGATGCAGGTTTTGCCTATGTTTGTATTGATGATAATCCGGTTGGGAAAGTACCTTTGATATATGGCAAAACAGTAGAAAGAGAAATTTCGGCGCCAAAACCTTGGTGGAGGCGACTATTTGGAGGTGACTAACTTGGCAGAACGACTGCAGAAAATTATATCGGCCCGGGGAATAGCTTCCCGCAGAGCCGCAGAAGAAATGATTTCTGCCGGGCGCGTCACCTGTAACGGAGTGGTTGCACATCTTGGTGACCGCGCTGACGAGGACACGGATATGATTTGTTTGGACGGGGTACCCATCCCGTCCAGGACAAAGAACATATACATTATGCTTCATAAGCCCAGAGGGTATGTAACAACCCTGTCTGATGAGAAAAACCGCAAGACTGTGGCACAGCTTGTTTCCGATTGTGGCCAGCGGGTATATCCGGTTGGCAGACTGGATATGGATTCGGAGGGATTGCTTCTACTTACCAATGACGGCGAATTTGCCAACACTATGATGCATCCGAAACACCGGGTGGATAAAACCTATCGGGTGTCTGTATCCGGCTATGCACCTGAGAAATTATTGCGTTTTCAGGCGCCGATTGTTTTGGATGGGTATACCATCGCCACGCCCCAGGTATCTGTTCTTCGTCAAAACGCGGACAATCCCGACAGCGCAGAGCTGTCCATTACGATTCACGAGGGGCGAAATCGGCAGGTTCGCAGAATGTGCGACATTGCAGGAATGCAGGTGCGACGGCTGATCCGGGTGCAAGAGGGCACACTGAGACTGGGAGATTTGCCGAGAGGTTCCTGGAGATATTTAACGGATGCGGAAATTTCGGCACTGGTAAATACCCACAAATAACTTAGGGAAATGGAATGGAATAATGAAGTATGACGGAGTTGTAATCGGTGGTGGACCTGCCGGTATGCTTGCAGCAATTGTGGCAGCCGAGCAGGGAAGCCGCGTATTACTTATAGAGAAAAATGACCGGCTTGGAAAAAAACTGCTCATTACCGGCAAGGGTCGATGCAATGTAACAAATAACTGCACTGCAGAGGAAGTTTTACAGAACATACCTCGGAACGGGCGTTTTTTATATAGTGCCTTAAATGCTTTTACGCCCACTGATATGATGGCATTTTTGGAAAAATACGGATGTGCGCTAAAAACAGAGCGGGGGAATCGGGTGTTTCCGGTGTCCGACCGCTCGGTGTCTGTGTTAGATGCACTGAAAAGGGCGCTCAATCACTCTGGTGTAACCGTTCAGCAGGCAACTGTTCAAGAAATTGAAACCGATGATGCCGGTGTGTCCGGCGTTATTACCAATCGCGGGAAAATTTCCTGCAAGTGGGTGATTTTGGCAACCGGAGGATTATCCTATCCGGCCACAGGCTCTACCGGTGACGGTTATAAGATGGCAGAGAGCCTGGGACATACAATTACTCCCACTGAGGGCTCCCTGGTACCGTTGGAAACAATTGGTGAGGATTGTCCGTCAATGCAGGGACTTAGTTTGCGCAATGTAGGTGTAAAGCTTCTGGGTGAAAAGGGCAAGGTGCTCTATAAGGATTTCGGCGAGCTGCTGTTTACCCATTTTGGCGTGTCCGGTCCCACAGTTTTAAGTGCCAGCGCCCATTTAAAGGGCAATCACTGCCAGCTGCTGATTGACCTGAAGCCTGCTTTGGACGAGAATAAATTGAATGAACGTATTTTGCGGGACTTGGATATGTATCAAAATCGCAGTATGGAAAATGCTCTGACAGACCTGCTTCCACGGTCAATGATACCGGTTGTGCTTAAACGACTGGATATTCCTTTTGATTTGCAGGCAAACTCTCTGCGAAAGGAACAGCGTAGAGCCCTTGTTAGCCTGCTGAAGGCATTCCCCATCCAAATAGCGGGAAAAAGACCGGTCGCAGAAGCAATAATCACCGCAGGTGGCGTGAAGGTTTCTGAGGTTGATCCAAAGACGATGCAGAGCAAGCGTGTAAATGGACTCCTTTTTGCAGGAGAGATTTTGGATTGCGATGCTTACACCGGTGGATTTAATTTACAAATTGCCTGGTCAACAGCGTTTGCTGCCGGCCTTACTACAAAAACTCTCATTGACAAAATCCCTTGCGTGTAATAAAATATTAGGGTATTTATAAAAAGAAATTCGTTAATTCGGAGGAAGAAAAATATGTACGAAAAGTTGGTTTCTTATGCCACCAGTCAGTTGGAGCTGAATGTGGACGATATTACCAAGGACAGCACCTTTGAAAGCTTGGGTATTGACTCTTTGGACATCGTGGAAATGATTATGGAACTGGAGACTGAGTTGGGTATTGAGCTGGATATGGAGGATCAGAAGATTTCCACCTTCGGCGAGCTGGCTGAGTTTATCGATTCTAAAATCAACTAATTCAATTCCATACCCTTGTTATGGCAGACCGGCTTATAACAAGGTCGCACTAGTCGGGGAGTTAGCGGTGCCCTTTACCTGCAATCCGCTATAGCAGGGATGAAT
>JAZRHG010000017.1:0-16866 GCA_045644625.1 Faecousia sp. | reverse complement strand
TGTATTGCAGGTGAAGATGCGTTCCACCACCAATGCTTCGAAAAAGTATTGCTGTGACGGTTATATGGGCATTTTTAATCTGCCTCGTATTTTTATGAGGAAGACACAGTGCCACTTCGGGTGGGACTGGGCACCGGACCTGCCGGGTTATGGCATTTGCGGTGAGGTTCGCCTGGAGGGTGTTTCCAAGTGCCGTATTGAGGATGTAACATACCGCACCCAAAATGACGGTAGAATTACTTTTATCACGGAACTAAATTACTGTATTCATCCTACAGTGGATGAAATGGGCGTACCGATTGAAAACACCAGCATCCTGTGTGAAAATGACGAACTGGTATATTGTGTTGAAAATGCGCCCGGCAGCGGCGTATATACAGAAAGAAGGATTTCTGTTACCGGTAAGAAAAATGTTTTTAATTATACAGTGGAAGACCCTCAGCTATGGTGGCCTGTAGGCTACGGCGCACAGCCCTTGTACAACTACACCGTATCTCTGTTCCGAAACGGAAAATGTATTTGTAAGAATAGCGGTCGATTTGCAATTCGAGAGGTATCCCTTGTCCAACAACCGAAAGGCGAACAGTTTATTGGCTTTGAGTTCCACATCAACGGCAAAAAGATATTCGCGCAAGGTTCTAACTGGGTGCCTATTGACTGCTTTACCGGTTCCATTGCAGAGGAAAAGTATAAGAAGCTGCTGAAGTTGGCTGCAGATGCCAATATGAATATGCTTCGGGTATGGGGCGGTGGCTTGTACGAAAAAGATGTGTTCTATAACACCTGCGATGAATTGGGCATTATGGTGTGGCAAGATTTTATGAATGCTTGTTCTGACCTTCCGGATAATGATTCCAAATGGCAGGAAAATGCAATTGCAGAATGTGAATACCAAATCCGCAGATTGCGGAATCATCCGTCCGTTGTTTATTGGTGCGGTGGCAATGAAAAAGTAGGTTCTTTTGTCCGTCAACGCCCCAAGGGAGATTTCTTTATTGATTATATTTTGACAGGCATTGTCAGCCGGATGGATCCTACCAGACCTTTTGGCAGACAAAGTCCCTGCAGCTTTACAGAACTTGGTAGCGACTCGGTTTCCGGAGATTGCCACAGCAGCTCCTTCGACAGACCTTTTTATGATTGGGTACAAAAAGGCGAAAATACGGTTACACAATATCGGAAGTTTGTTTCGCAAAAGGTTTATCCGTTCCTTTCTGAATGTTCATCTTTTGGCCCACACAGTGTGGAAACCAACAGGAAGATATATCCTGTTGACAAACAGTGGCCGTTAAATGAATACTGGTATGACAGAATGACCTGCAATCCGTATGACGGCATTGGCGGATACCCCTTTGCCAAGAAATTGGACGTTTTAATTGAGGGTATGTACGGCAAGGCAGAGTCTATGGAAGACTATGTGACCAAGGGCATGATGCTCCACGCGGAATGTATGCGTACAGAATTGGAATGGGTGCGTGTTAACAAAGCTCTCACCGGTGGCTTTATGAACTGGATGTATTCCGATATATGGCCCTGCGGTACTTGGTCTGTGGTGGATTACTTTACCGAACCCAAGCAGGTTTATTATCAGATGAAACGGTCACTGCGTCCGGTGTTGGCAACATTCTTTGAGGACAGCGATGGGCAAACCAAATTGTCGGTAGACAACGGTTCCGGCAAGACTGTCAAACTGGCTATTACATACGGTATGAAAACCTTCGCAGGTGAAATTTGGGAAAGCAAAATGTTGCAAATCGAACTTGCTCCCGGTGAAGTTTATCACGAGGCGGTTCCCTTCAATGTAGAAGGTAAAAACAACTATTTGTATGTAAACTGGAATGACGGTGAGAAAACAGAAAAGAATGTATACTCTCCTGATTTCTGGAGAAGCGCAGAGTTTTCCGGAACCTATACCGTGAAGACTTCCTTAATTGATCCCTGCAAGGCACAGATTACAATTAAGGCTAACGGCTTTGTCAAGGGCTTGTTTGTTCACTTCCCGGATAATTATAAGTATACCTATAGCGACAATTACCTGGATTTAGAGAATGGTGAGGAACGAATTGTTGAAATCATTGCAAAAGAACCGATTGATTTCAGAAAAATGGAGTTTACGCATTGCATCCGATAAAAATGAAAGGTGGATATCACGATGATGAAGAAAACAATTGTATTTATACTTTCCTGTTTCTTACTTAGTGCCGTCTTGATGACTGGTTGTGGAAATAACACAGGCAATTCAGAGTCTACGCCTTCTGTTAAGGTACCTGCATTTGAGGAATTGGTGGATTTCGTGATACAGGCGGAAGAAGGGAAGGAATTCCGTATCCTGCAGATTACGGATACGCAGATTATTGATCCCAGTCAGAGCCGCATGCCGGATCGCATCGAGGATGCGGAACCACTTTCTGATGAGCAGCTTTACGCGGACTGTTTCTACTTCATTGAAGAAGCCGTCAAGCAGGCGCAGCCAGATCTGATCATTATGACCGGTGATAATGTTTACGGCGAATTTGACGACAACGGAACATCCACGGAAAAACTCGTCAGCTTTATGGAGTCCCTGGAAATTCCCTGGGCACCTGTTTTTGGCAACCACGACAACGAAACAACGAAAGGCGTTACCTGGCAGTGCCAACAGTTTGAGCAGGCAGAGCATTGCTTGTTCAAACGGGGGGAAATCATTGGTAACGGCAATTACACTATTGGTGTACAGCAGGGCGAGAAGCTCATTAAAGTTATCTATATGATGGACAGCAACGGCTGTGCTAACGGAAAGTCTTACGCTGCCCTTCCTTCTTTCGGAGAGTACAATCAGGGAGAGAAGCTGATGACATCTCCCGGTTTTGGTGAAGACCAGATCGACTGGCTGGATGTTACCAGTGCAAAGATTACCGGTGGCTTAGGTTATACACCTACCAAGTTTGTAGCCTTCCATATTCCTGTTTCTGAGTTTTCTGATGCTGCTACAGCAAAGGGCTATCAGTCAAGTGACCGTCAGAAAAAGTTTGTTATTGAAGATGCAACAGGCGAAGATTTTGGTGAAAAGAACGAGGGAATCGGTGGCTTTGTCGCACCTAACTTCTGGGAACTGCTGCAAAGACACAAATTCGACGGTGTGTTTGTAGGCCATAGCCACACCAATAACTTCAGTATTGTTCACGACGGTATTCGCGTGACATATGGCTTGAAGAGCAGCCGGTTTGACTATCATCAACCCGATATGTTGGGCGGAACCCTGATTACAGTTGCTGAAGGCGGCGAAAGTTTCCGGGTAGAGCATGTTTATATACAGGAGCCGGCAGCAGAATAAAACATAAAAGGAGCGTTGTGTATGGAAAAGAAATATCAAGGCAAGTTCATATGCGCAGAAGAAAACTACTGCAAGTTGTATCAGCACATTTCTGCACCATACATTCGCAAAACGTTTCCTATTACAAAATTTGAAAAAGCAGAATTGTATATCTGCGGTCTTGGCTTTTATGATGCCTATATCAATGGTAATCAAATTACCAAAGGCAAATTAGCACCCTACATCTCTAATCCCGACCATATTCTCTATTACGACTGCTATGACATAACATCTTACCTGCAGGCTGGAGAAAATGTGATTGGTGTTATTTTGGGCAACGGCAATCTGAATAATATGGGTGCAACCCCATGGGGAAATGATGAAACACCCTATAGGAGTAGTCCAAAGGTGTCGTTGACCATTGTGCTGGACGGGGATGTTGTTGCTTCCTCTGATACCTCCTTTAGATGGGCACATTCCCCCATCATTTTCGATGATTTCCGGTGCGGAGAGTACTACGATGCCCGATTGGAACAACCGGGCTGGAACGAATTGGGTTTTGATGACAGTGCCTGGGAGAATGTGACGGAAGCAGAAACGCCCAAGGGTGAACCCCAAATCTGCAAGGCAGAACCGATTCGGTGCGTTAAGGAAATTTACCCGGTTTCCAAGACTGTTTCTGACGGCAGACTGCTGTTTGATTTTGGTGTCAACACTGCCGGTGTTTGCCGGCTGAAATACAAAGGTCAGCCGGGACAAAAAATCACTTTGCGTTACGGAGAAACGCTGGTAGGCGGCACATTCTACAATCGTAATTTGTACGATCCTAGTTTTGATGGGAATTTGGTTCAAAAAGACATTCTAATTTGCAGTGGCAACGAGGATGTATTTGAACCCCGGTTTACTTTCCATGGATTCCGCTATGTGTTTGTTGAGGGTATTTACCCTTACGATGTGGCAGATGACTTTTTGGTACTGTGCCAGCTTAGCTCCGATTTGAAGGAAAGTGGAAAATTTACTTGCTCCGATGAAGTAGTAAACCGCCTGCAGGAAATCACGGTTAATTCCGATAAGAGCAACTTCATTTACTTTCCTATGGATTGCCCCCAGCGGGAGAAAAATGGATGGACTGCAGATGCGGCACTTTCCGCAGAACAAATGCTCCTGAATCTGGATTGCGCCAACAGCCTGACGGTATGGCTGGACAATATTCGTAAGGCACAGCGGGAAAACGGACAGATCCCTGCTATTGTTCCTACCTGCAATTTTGGCTATGAATGGGGCAGCGGTCCGGCTTGGGACTATGTGCTGATTGAGCTGCCTTATCAAATTTACCGATATACCGGTAATGTGCAGGTGCTTCTGGATAATAAGGATGCTATCTATCGTTATTTACAATACTTAAAAACAAAAAGAAACGAAAATGGACTTTTGGGCTATGGCCTGTGTGACTGGTGTGAAACAGGTAAATTCTCCGAGGGCGATGCTACAACACCGATAGAAGTTACAGACACACTGGTTTCTATTGACATGCTTCGCAAAAGCGAATTTATCTTCCAGACAGTCAATGAGCCTCACAGAGCAGATTACTGCAAGGGTTTTCGTGGGCTGTTGACAGATATTTTCAAGAAAAAATACTTAGGTAGCAATTCGATGATTTCCTGCCAAACACAGACCGCACAGGCGAAAGCCATTGAGGTTGGTTTGTTTACGGATGCAGAGAAAACGCAAGCGGTTAAAAAACTTGTAGAACTGATTGAACGGGATGGCAACCGTTTCAAGGTGGGCGTCATCGGTGCAAGAGTGCTGTTCCGGGTTTTGGCAGAAAACGGCCATGCAGAGCTTGCCTACAAGCTGATTACCCAGGACGGATTCCCCAGCTATAAATACTGGCTGGATCACGGAGCTACTTCCTTGTGGGAAGCATTCCACGAAGTAAAGGATGACAGCTTGCTCCGAAAAGACGGTGGTAGAATGTTATCCCTGAACCACCATTTCTGGGGCGACATTTCCGCTTGGTTCTACCGCTACATTCTGGGTATTCGGGTCAATCCCAATGATACCGATGCAAATTTCATCGAAGTACATCCCTGCGAGATCCCCGGAATTGCCTACGCCGATGGTAAATATGAAAATGCAAATGGTAGCATTGCTGTAAAATGGAAACGTGATGCAAACGGTAAACCCAAAATTTACACAGAAGTAACCGGATCGTTTCGTTGCTTCAAAAAGGAGGAAGTGCAATGAAGAAGATTGAAGATATTCTCCAAGTTTATGAACAAGGTCCGAAAGACGCATTCAAATTTTTTGCTTTTTGGTCGCCGCCAATTACGGATGAGCAATACGGTTGGGTAAAGGAATGCGGCTACACCCATTTGCTGATTGATCAGAAGTATGATGCTCTGTTTGGTACCGAAAAAATGGGACAGGCCGTGGCATTGGCAGAAAAACATGGATTAAAAGCAATTCTGTCAGGAGAAAACTTTGTAGAATGCGATCATCCATATGCCGATATTCCAGCATTTGACGGCGCGTATGTGGATGAACCGCTTACGCTTGGTGATTTAGAAAAGCTTTCCAATGAGTTGGTGGTTTTTCAGGAAAAGCATCCGGGTAAGTGTTTCTATATCAATCTGGTTAGTTTGAAAGATAGAAGCTGGGATACTTATTCCGAATATTTTAAGTCTCGTTTTTTGAGCAGTGCAGTTCGTAAGACTGTCTCCGGTGACACTTATCCGCTTCGAGAGCCGGACAAGGACGGCGTTACAATGGTTCCGTTTTTGGATTACATTCGGAGAGTTGGAAAAGTTGCCGCAGAAACAGACAGTGAGTTGTATTTCTTTATTCAAACCATCGCAATGCATGGTGCTAACTGGGCGCATCCGGCAAGAAGACCCAGCACAGAGGATATTCGATTTTTGTCCTATGTGATTTTGGCTTGCGGTGCAAAAGGATTTCAGCATTTCTGTTATATGAGTCCCGGACTGCCCCCATATACCGGCGAATTTAAAGAAGAAGATTATGCTTGCATTCACCCTGATGGCTATCGAACCGAGCTTTGGTATTCTGCACAGGAAGTGATTGCGGAATTTAAGAAATTTGAAAATATATTCCTGAAATTTCAGTGGAAAGGCATTATTCCTATCTATGGTGAGCAAGCAGAGAAAAAAAGCGAAAATTTTCAAGAAATAAATGAGTACATTTCGAACCATTCCGATATTGCCAGTGTCTCTGCAAGTCAGGATCTGCTGATCGGCTGTTTTGAGGATCAGGATGGTAATACCGGGTTGGTGATACTGAATTTCTGCGATCCTTATCAAAAAAAGGAAAATCATATTGCATTAAAGCTTAATACAAATGAGAAAATTGCGGTTATCAGAAACGGCGAGACGGCAATGGTTTCGTTGAACGATGGCTGTTTCGATGCGGTACTGGCTCCCGGAGAAGGTCAGTTCCTGATCATTCCGACTTGCGAGCCTGCAAGCTACTGCGTAACCCAAATAGAAAAACCTGTGCCGACATATCTGATTCCGCCGGAGCATTATCATTGGAAAGAAGATTACAGGCTTGGAAATTATTTGGATACCTACAATATTTACGGTGCTGGCAACAGCCATTTTGAATATATGGAATCCGGCTATCCTGAGGGTGGCAGCGGTCGTGTTGTACGATTCTACTCCAGCACTCATAAGGAAAAGGATTGGTCTACTTACCGTTTTCGGCTTCCGGATATTCCCTATGATACCAACAAAAAACTAGTGTTTAAGATGTTCTTTACAGAGTGTACATTTTCGGTCTCTGTCTCTTGCGACCATATGGTAAATGAGTACCGTGCGTTTCGGGTTCACATACTGGAACGGGTTGGAACCTGGACATGGTTTGAAGTGCCCTTAAAAGAAATTGGATACGACGGTTTAGAAAAACTTGGTAGCGTAACGATGTGTATTGGCGACGGAATTCCTTACGGAACAACGGCATATTTAGACGAGATTCTATTGTGTGATTTGTAATAAGGAGGAAACACGATGAAAAAATGGATATGTTTAAGCCTTGCAATTTTGCAGGCGATGTTGCTGTTTGCCGGTTGTGGCGGTAATGGCGATCAACCAAAACCGACAGAAGATACAATCAGCTATTCCTATCCTTCAGAAGTCCCATCTTATGAAGATAACAAAGAACTGATGTTACTGGCGTTTTGGTCCCCTCCTAACACACAGGAACATTATCAGTGGATGGTTGATTGCGGTTTTACCGCAGTGGTAATTGACAGCAAATTCGGAAATAAACTCGGATCTGATACGCTGATGGAAACCTTGGCTCTTTGCGACGAGGTGGGAATTAAGGCTTACCCCACACTTAACCGCGGAACAACAGCAGATATGAGCAAAGATTACAGTCAGTTTTCCAGTTTTGCAGGTTTTTACACCGATGAACCGCTTTCGAAAACCGATTTTGACATCATCGAAGAGAACACCATCAATTTACAGGAAGCTTATCCCGATAAGAATTACTCTTACCTGACAACGCTGATTAGTAGTGCTCCTACAGAATACAATAACGATTTTGCATACTGGGAAGATTATTACGGCTACTATTTTGAACATGGCGGTACAGAGCAGGCAGCATTCCTGTTTGACCATTATCCACTGTGTGGCAACTCTCTGAAAAGTTATATTTCTGAAGATTGGTTACGCATTACTGAACGCTATGCACAAATTGCCAAGGAAAACGGGGCATCTATTTGGCCGTATATTGCTACCATGTCCTTTTTCAGCGGAAAACGTCGCCAACCGGCAGAAGATGATATCTTGTATCAGGCAAATGTGAATCTTGCTTATGGTGCCACAGGAATATCCTACTTTTGCTATATGACACCAGGACTTCCGCCTTATGATGGTGAATTTAAACTGGCGGATTATGCAATGATCAACTATGAAGATCATGAGGATATTTCTACTTATTACAGAACCGAATCATGGTATGCGACACAAAATGTTAATCAGAAGTTAAAAGAGGCTGACCATGTTCTGCTGTCCTTTAACTGGCAAGGTGTTATGAAATGTGTTGGTAGCGAGGCATCTACCACTGCAGGCAAAAACAATTTTTCCAATGCGAAGAACTGGATAAAAAAGCACGACGGAATTAAGTGCATCAACAGCACGGAAGATACCATTATTGGTGTTTTCAAGGACGATAAAGGATATGACGGTTTCTTGTTGGTGAATTTTTCTGATCCGCTCTATGATTGTGATGATACTGTTACGCTTGAGCTGCGAGGTGCTACCCGCGTGGTAACCTATATAGAAGGTCAGCAGAAAATTGTTGACTTAACTGACGGTTCCTACAGTGTAACATTAGCCCCCGGTGAAGCACAGTTTATTATTCCTTTGGCGTAAGGAGGTATAAAAATGCCACAGAAAAAAGAACCTCTATGGCACCGACTTGGCAGACGATATGGCGGTGATGTACCGCTGCCTATGCAAAAAGGTAAATTCGCTTTTGTCTTTATGTTGTGCCTGCCGGCGGTGCTGGGCCTCATTGTCTGGTACTTCGGTGTCAACTTTCAATCCATTGCAATGGCGTTTCAAGATCCGGTAACGGAGAAGTTTTCCCTTGTGAACTTTGAAAGACTGTTCAATGAGCTGTCTAATCCTAAAAGCGAAGTTTATATCGGATTAGTCAATACATTTAAATATTTTATTTTGAGCGCCATTATTATTCCTGTGTTTACTTATGTTTTATCGTTCTATCTGTACCGGAAAATTAAGTTCGCACAGTTCTACTTAGTTATGCTGTATATCCCTAATATTGTTTCCGGTGTTGTGATTGCAGCAATGTTCAAAAATCTGCTGTCTCCCTTGGGCCCGATCAGCACAGTAATGAACGAAATGGGCTTGGGATTGCTTCCGAATCTTTTGACCAATAAGGAAACGGCGACAAAAACTTTGCTGGTTATCGTTTTTATTTTGGGTGTAGACACGAATGTACTGCTTTGGCTTGGTACCTTCAAGCGTGTTCCCCAGGAGGTTATAGAATCGGCAATGCTGGACGGCGCTACAGAAAATCAGATTTTTCTGAGAATTGTTACCCCTATGGTATCTACAACCATTACCACGTTGTTAATTTTGGGATGTACCGGAATCTTTATGGCCACAGGACCAATTCTGCTGTACACCAATGGTGCTGCGGATACGACGACCTTAAGTTTCTGGATATTTAATCAGACCTATACCAATCAGGATCTAAATTATCCTGCAGCAGTCGGTATCTTCTTTACCTTTATCGGAGTACCGCTGGTTTTGCTCCTGAACTGGCTATCTGGAAAAGTTGCAAAGGCGGTGGAGTATTAAGCTATGAAGAAACAAAGACGGTTACGGCAGAAAACCACCCCAATTCGTGTGTTGATTTTTACATTCTTGGCAATCCACGCGATTTTTTTCCTTTCCTTGTTTATTTGGACTTTTTTGAATTCCTTAAAGGGTCATATTGAATACAACAAGGACAGACTATCCCTGCCGGATAAGTGGTTGTTCAGCAATTACAAATTGGCTATTGATACCCTTACAGCCGGTGGCAACTCAGTCACAGCTATGATTTTTAATGCATTGTGGCTGACGATAGGCGGCATTATTATTTCTCAAGCATGCATTATTATGTTTGCCTATGTTATGGCACGATACAACTTTCCTATGAAAAAGTTGTTCAACACATTAAATATTATCATCATTATGATTCCCATTGTTGGTAGTATGCCATCCTTTATGCGTATGCTGTTGCGGCTTGGTATTTATGACTCGCCGTGGTATTTGCTGACGCAGATTGGCGGTTTCGGTGCCAGTATGATTATTTACCGTACTGTCTTCCGAAATGTTCCGTGGGAATTTGCAGAAGCTGCATATATAGATGGTGCCAATCACTGGCAGGTGTTTTTGAAGCTGATGGTTCCCCAGATTAAACCCCTGCTCATTGCAAATTCCATTAATCTATTCCGCAGTGTGTGGAATGACTATATGACACCGCTTCTGTACCTGCCTTCTTATCCCACACTTTCCAGTGGCTTGTATGTGTATGAGATCGAGATGGCAAGAAAAATCAATACACCTGTGCTGTTTGCAGGTTGTTTCCTTTGCGCAGTTCCACCGGTGCTAATGTTTATCTTCTTCAATAAGAAAATGATGGAAGTGGACCTTTCCGGTGGCTTAAAAGGGTAAATTCGTAGGAATTTATATATAAACATTATAGAGGAGGAAAAATATTATGAAACTGAAAAAAGTTCTTTCCCTGTTCCTTGCGGTTGTTATGATTCTTTCTATGGTAGCTTGCGGCGGCAACAAAAATCCGCAAGCCAACAATGGAGGCGGTGACGGCCCTGCTGGTACGCTTAATATTGTGGCAGCAGACTTTGGTTATGGCATTACCTGGCTGAAGGCTTTGGCGCAGGTCTATATGGCTCAGAACAAAAATGCAACGATTAAGGTTGAGGGCACAGTCATTCCTCACCAACTTTTGAGTCAGATTGAAGGCGGTTTGGCAAAGTATGATCTGTTTTTCGGTACCAGCGAGCTTTACCTGAGAAGCGACTACTTTGTTAATTTGAATGATATTTACGCATCTACTCCTGCCGGTGAAACCAAAACAGTCGCTGAAAAGGTTGGTTCGCTGAATTCCGGCTTTAAGTACAAAGACAATTATTATTCTATGCCTTATGTTACGTCTCCTATTGCAATGGTGGTCAATGACACCACGATGAAGGAGATTTACGGAGATAATTACACCTTGCCCAATACCACCGATGAGATGGTGAAGCTGTTTGATGAACTGAAAACCAAAGGCGTTTATCCGTTCATTGATACTGCTTCTGCAAGTTATACCTCCAGCTTGATGAAAACTTGGTGGACACAGTACGACAGTGCAGCCTACGACAACTATTTCCTGGGACAGTATGTTGATGCAAATGGCGAAATTCAAAAAGCGCAAAACGGCGAGTCCTTGGAGCAGCCCGGCAAGTTGAAAGCGTTGGAACTGGGCGCGATGCTTCTGAATATAGATAACGGATATAACCACCAATATGCTGATGCTATGGATTTTGCTGAGGCACAGCTGGTGTTCTGCGGCCACGGCTACGGCAATCTGGATACCAAGAAAGTTGCATTTATGCCTAACGGTTCCTGGCTGGAAAACGAAATGGAAATGACTTTAGCAGAATATCCCATCGAATTCCGTATGTTCCGTGTTCCTGTATTGAGCGCGATGATTGAGAACCTTCCCGACAAGTCCGTTGAAAACGATGCAGAACTGTCCGCATTGATTACTGCAATTGATGGCGGAAGTACTGCCATTTCCGGTACCGGTTACGAAGTCACACAGAATGACTTTGACCGTGTCAAGGAAGCAAGATCCTATGTAGATCATGTGTCTGACGGACACCAGGCAGGTATTGTGAAGACTTGTAAAAATGTTGAATTGGCAAAAGACTTTATGAAATTCCTGGCATCTGACGCTGCGTCTTCCCTGGTTATGAAAGAATTGGGCGGTTTAACGCTGGCCTATGGTTTTACCCCCTCTGAGGATAAGACTGTTGAGGTATCCGGCTTTATTAAATCTGTATACGATGTCTGTGAAGGCGCTACCTTTGTTAATCATCATGGTACAGATAAGCTTAACGGTCTGCATATGACGAATAATCCCAATGGTTTTATTGGTACATTGATTACCGGCCAAAACTCCGGCAAGGATATTTATGATGAAGATATTGAAAAATATACCTCTGAATGGCAATATCTGGTTTCTTCAACTCAATAAAAAAGAAACATCATCATAGCAGGGAAAGGAGTCTTTTATGAAGAAGAAAAAATGGCTATGGATAGGAATTGCCACTGTTCTTCTTGCAGCAATTGCCGTATGCGTGGTTTTATTTATCCCGAAGGCTAATACGGAAATTGTATTAGAAAAGGACAGTTATACAACAGAGTACGGTGAAATATTTATTGTACCGCAGGCAACCTGTACAACGGGCGAAGAGGTACAAGTAAAAGCATACGATGTTGATGGCTATGAAGTTAGCATCGAGTATGGCACCTGTACCTTTGAAAAAGGTGAGAATAAGCTGGTATATAGCGCAGGAGAGGTTACAAAGGAAGTGCCTGTCCTCTGTCAAGATACCATAGCACCGGAAATCTCCGTTAATTATGTGGCTTCTGCTGCGGTAGGACATAGATATGTAGTGCCGATTTACTCTGCATCTGACCTTAGCGGTGTGGATCGCAAGGCGGGAAAAATCGAACTGTTTAAGGGCGATGAAACCACGCCAGTTGCCACAGAATCCGGTCAGCGTGTCGTGGTGGAACTGGCAGATAGTTATACCTTAAAAATTACAGTTGGCGATATGGACGGCAATATTGCAACTACTGAGTATCCGATTGCTGTAATTAACCGCCCCGAAACAGAAGTCTTGGAAGACTTTGAAGAGCGTGTAGACGCCTACCACGACGATTGGTGGGGCGGCGGCGGTGCCACTGCTTCCTGGCATCAAGATCTGGACGGTCGTGGTGTAGTTGGCCTTGGCGGCGTTGAGCTTCCCAAGGATGGTCTTGGATACGCATGGTTTACCGGTTTGGGCATGGATGATCTGGACTTGGTTGGTTGTACCAAGCTTACATTCCGTTTCAAAGTTGATCCTACAAAGTGCAGGGCTGTATGGTTTAAATATGAAGGTTCTATCACAGATGATCAGCTTTGGAATCGTGCCACTGGTGTGGATGCGAGCGACTGGATCGATGTAACCGTTAATCTGGTGGAAGTCAATTTCATGGATGTAAACCATGTCAACATCGGCATTGCGATTGCCACCGATGGTGAGGGTGAATGTGTATGGATTGATGAGGTTATTGCAGATTACCGCCCGTTACCGGAATATAAAGTTACGGTAGTGAATGGCTCTATCAACTATGAGTACGATGAAGTTCCGGAAGGTAAGACTATTACTGTTACCCACAATGATAACAAAGCCCCTGAAGGAAAGGCATTTATGTACTGGAACCTGAATGGGGAACGACTGTATGGTGACACGGTGATGGTAACGGATCATCCTTTAACATTTGAGCCGGTTTATACCGATCTGGTAGAGGAAGAACGTCCGATTCCGAATGGAGCTGTAATGGTCACAGATTTTTCTGAAGTTGGAAATGTCACACTGGATACAGCATGGGGTTCTCCGAAGTATGCATTTACATGGTGGTACCGTACATACGACGGCGTTGCAGGCGTTCGTTCCTTTGGCGCAATGTATAACAGTGAGTTCTCCTATCTCCAATGGAACAATGTGCTGCCTAAGAATTTTGATTACGAAAACTATACCCATTTAACATTTCGTATGAAAATGGGCAAACAGGACACCCGGGCAGTTTGGCTCAGAGGTAATGATGGACAGATTGATTTTTCCCGCTTTGTTTACGATTACAATCAGTGGGCAGATGTTAAAGTGAAAATCGAGGATGTTCCCGGCTTCCTGTTTGCAATCGCTACAGAAAAGGGAAAATCTGGTGAAATGGTCTTTATTGACCAGGTATATGCCACAGTTGAGCCGGATTACAGCAATCGAGAAAAATCTATTCCCAGCGGTGCTGTGATGGTTGAAGATTTCTCCGATGCTGCTGCACTGAAGAACAGCACACAGTGGGGAACAAAATATGTAGGTGCTACCAGATGGTATACAAAGTTGGATGGCGTGTATGGCGTTCAGGCCTTTGGTGTAGAAGGGGCAAAAGACTTTGTTTATACTATGTGGACAGATGTGCTTCCCGCAGACTTTAACTACAATTCCTACACACATATTACCTTCCGTATGAAAGTCAAGCCGAATACCATCCGTGCAATATATGTCGGCGACTTAAAACAAAACATTGATATTACAAGATTCGCCCCGAATGCAGACGGCTGGATGGATGTGACCATACCCATCAAGGCGTTGCCTGGAATGTATTTTGGACTTGCGAATGAGCAGGCTGTAAACGGTGAAATGATCTGGCTGGACCAGGTGTTTGTTACTCGCCAGGAAGACAGAAGCAAGTACGAACTCCCCCTGCCTGAAGGTGCTGTAATGGTGGAGGACTTCTCCGACATTGTTGGTCCTCAAGGCATTAAAACTTGGGGTAACGGAGCAATCGGCGTTGCAAACTGGTATCAGCAGGTAGATGATGTCAGTGGTGTTCAGGCTCTTGGTGTACCTGAAAATGACGGTATCAAATATACAATGTGGCGTTATTTACTGCCGGAGAATTTTGAGTACAGCAATTATACCCATTTGACACTTCGTATGAAGGTGAACGAAGAAGCGTTGCGTGCTGTTTACCTTGGAACAGATAAGGATAGTCTGAATCTAATGCCGTACATTAGTAAGAGCGGTGAATGGATCACAGTTACTGTACCGATGGATAAGGTTCCCGGATTCTATATTGGTCTTTCCAACGTGGCTGGTGCCAGCGGAGATATGGTTTGGTTGGATCAGGTCTATGTGACAAAGCAAGAGGATAGAAGCAAGTATGAACTGCCCATTCCTGAAGGAGCAGTCATGGTGGAAGATTTCTCTGATATTGTTGCACCTATGAATGTTCAAACCTGGGGTTCCCATAACGGTATCAGTCAATGGTATGCAGAGTATGAAGGTGTATCCGGTGTTCTGGCATTAGGTCAGAATGAAGCTGCCGATATGTGCTATAACCTGTGGAGCGGCATTCTCCCGACGGACTTTGACTACAACGGTTATACCCATATTACCTTCCGTGTCATGGTCAATAAATCTGCTGCTCGTGCACTGTATCTGGGAACAGATAAGGGCAATATCAACCTGTTGCCGTATTATACGGGTGATATGCAGTGGGCAGAGATTACGATTCCTGTTAGCGATATGCCCGGACAGTTGATGGGCTTTGCCAGTACAGCCAATGTCAGCGGTGAAGTGGTATGGCTGGATCAGGTATGGGTTAGTATAAAGACTTGGACTGTGACAATTAAGGACGGCGCAATGGATCATGAAGGCGAGACAGTTGCCCATGGTACAACGATTACCTTGACGCATGATGATAGCAAAACACCTGAAAATATGGAGTTTGCTTGCTGGAGCGTGAACGGAACACCCATCACAGGTAATCTGGTTGTGGTTACAAAAGATATGACCATCGAGCCTGTATACAAATCCAACCTTCCTGAGCTGGAAATTCCTGCTGAAGCAGTTTTGGTTACAGACTATTCTTCTGTGCCGGAAATCATCAATACGACATACGGAAGCCACAACGGTTTCAACAAATGGTATGCAGAATTCGATGGTATTGCCGGTGTTGTTGCACTGGGTATGAATGATAACAGCGATTTCTGTTATGCACTTTGGGAAAATGTATTGCCCAGTGATTTTGACTACAGCAGCTATACCCACATTACTTTCCGTATGAAAGTTAACAAATCTGTACTGCGTACGCTGTGGCTGTGTTCCGATAACAAGAATTCCACCAACATCAATATTTTGGGTGATATCCGGCAGAATAATGTCTGGACAACAGTTACCCTTCCCATCGAAAGCATCCCCGGATTCTGCTTAGCAATTGCCAACACAAGCGGAGCAGATGGAGAGATGATTTGGATCGATCAGGTATGGGTTACTGTGGGTATTGTGGAGCCGGAGGTTCCCACTGTTGATGAATTACCGATTCCCTCTGACGCAACACTGGTAACTGATTATTCTACTAAGCCTTCTGTTGTCAACAATGCAACATACGGAAGCCATAACGGTTTCAATAAATGGCATACAGAAATTGATGGCGTGGCTGGTGTGCTGGCACTTGGCTTGGAAGATAATAATGCAATGTGCTATGCCTTGTGGGAAAATGTACTGCCTGCTGATTTTGATTACAGTAATTATACGGATATTACCTTCCGTATGAAGGTTAACAAATCGGCACTTCGTGCGCTGTACCTTGCAGCAGACAACAAGAACAGTTCTGCACTCAATATCTTCAGCAAAATCACACAAAGCAATGTATGGATTACGGTTACAATTCCGATTTCTGATGTTCCCGGTTTCTATGTTTCTCTGGCCAATGCCGGCGGCTATGAGGGCGAAATGGTGTTAATTGACCAGGTTTGGGTAACCTGTGGAACGGAACCGGAACCGACAGAACCCACCGAGCCTACCGAGCCTACCGAACCTACCGAACCTACCGAACCCACTGAACCTGATACAGGATTGAACCTTCCTGAAGGAGCAGTTCTTGTAACGGATTACGCTACTGCGGCATCTCCTTGGAACAGCCCCTACTATGGGTCAAAGGACGTCGGTATTACGGCATGGTACGAAGAGTATGATGGCGCGGTCGGTGTTCAGGCATTCGGCGTGAAAGAAAATAGTGCAGTCCAGTATACACTTTGGAGTAATGTTCTGCCATCTGATTTCGATTACAGCGCATATACCCATATTACTTTGCGTCTGAAGGTAGATAAAGCAAAGGCCAATGCTGTGTATCTGGGAACTACCAGTTCGTTGTATAATTTCCTGCCCTCAGTTACAGAGGGGGATGCTTGGA
>JAZRHG010000016.1:0-18470 GCA_045644625.1 Faecousia sp. | reverse complement strand
TGGAAAAGTATATGAAGAAGATGGTGGAAATGGGCTTTACCGGTTTCTATGACGGTCTCGGCTATTCCAAGAACATCGAAGTTTCCACTCTGTATGTCCACGAACTGGAATCCACTTCTTTTGAAGCTTATCAATTTATGGCGCAGTTCCTGCCTGCCCTCAGCGATTTCCTGGAGCGCAACGGCTGGCTGGATATGTATATGATCAGTGTCTGCGATGAGCCCAGAGCCACCAACTTCCTGGAGTGGCGCGCACTCAGTGGCATTATGAAGAAGCTGGCTCCCAAGATTCGCCAGTTCGAGCCCACCTCCTTCGGCTGGACCCAGGGCTACCTGGATACTTATGTTGTCCTCAGCAACCAGTACTTAGAGCACCAGAAGGAATTTGAGATTGTCCGCAAGCTGGGCGGCGGTGAGTTCTGGTATTACGACTGCAGCGGTCCCCGCGGTAACGGCTACATCAACCGCTTCACCGACGGCACACTGCTGGCTGTGCGTTACCACGGCTGGGCAACCTACGCCTACGATATGGTAGGCTACCTGCACTGGGCATTTAATAATTTCCAGGGCGGTCAGGACCCCTTCAAGGAGAGCTGCCCCACTCTCAACTACGCCAACGAAATCTGCCCCCTGCCTCCCGGAGATACCTGCCTGGTATATCCCACAGAGAGCGGTCCCTGGATTTCTGTCCGCTTGGAGAATATGCGTGCCGGCGCAGAAGAGTACGAAATGCTCCGGGCTTTGGAGAAGTCCGACAAGGCTTTAGCAGATGAACTTTGCGGCCGTGTGTTCCATACCTTCTGCGATGTAGAAAATGATGCGGTCCTGTTCCGTCAGACCCGTAACGAACTGATCCGCGCACTGGAGAAAATCCAGAACTAATCAAAGTAAACACGCACAGGGAAAGCCTCTCTGTGCGTGTTTTTTATGCAAAACGGGGCATACTTTTATTATCCAAAGAAGAGAGGATGATAAAAGTGATTGAAAGCGATACCATAAAGCTGCTGCGGGAATGTGATGCCGGTGTGCGGATGGGCACAAGCTCCATTTCCGATGTGCAGCCCCACGTGCGCTCAGAGAAGCTGAAAAAGCTGCTGGACACCTGCAAGGACGAGCACGACAAGCTGAATACGGAAATTCGCCAGCTACTGAGCAAATACGAGGACGAGGGCAAAGCCCCCAACCCCATCGCCAAGAGTATGTCCTGGATGAAAACCAATGTGAAATTGGGAATGGACGATACCGATGCCACTGTGGCGGACCTGATGACCGACGGCTGCAATATGGGTGTCAAATCCCTCAACCGCTACCTCAATGAATACGAGGCAGCCGACGAGGTGTCCAAGGATATCTGCAAGCGGCTTATTAACTTGGAAGAAAAACTGGCAATCGACATCCGAGGATTTTTGTAAGGGTCCCATTTGGGACCCTTTTTTATGGACATTTTTGATAGAATGTGGTATGCTATGAGAAAATTACAGAGCATTCTACTTTTTTTGCTTTTATTTGCACGCAAGTTGTGGTAATTCATTACCATCAACATTTGGAGGCGAGAGGATGAAACGATTTTTAAAAGGAACAGGCAAGGTATTTGTCAAATTGCTATTTCTGGCGTTGCCGTATTTTCTGATTGAGCTGTTGGCATTTCTGACCCTGCAACCGGAAAGTGGCTACGGCTTGGCGTTTGGTGTATGCTGGGCATTTTTGCTGGCGGGACTTATCCTGTTTCTGCCCACCATTGCCGGCAGAATTTTTTATGGCATTACATATTATTTTATCCTTTTGTGGACCTTGGCGCAAATCGGTTATCACAGTATTTTCTCCCGTATGCTTTGGCTGTCGGAAATGTTTTATGCCGGTGAGGGCGCGGACTATATTGGGGATGTGCTGAGCAGTTTCCCGGTGCTTTTCTGGGTTGGCGGTATTTTTCTGCTTGCCCTGGGCGGCGTTGTGATTTGGAAATTCCCCAAGGAAAAATGGGATGCGCTTTATCGACTGCCGTACCTGGTGATCTTGGTGGTGGCAACGATCTTCCTGACCTTTTTGCCGGAATTGGTGTTTTTGCGGGATTTGGATGTTTGGGGCACTCGCTCGGAGTATGCCCAGTCCTCCTCCTATCGGGCAACCTACACCACAATGTACGATAGCAAAAATGTGTATGATATTTGCGGTGTGTATCAGCTGACCCTGCGGGATATCTGGGTCCACGAAATCTATCCCCTGACTCCTGCTTATCGTGCAGAGCTGGAGGCGCAAACTGAAGAAATCAGCGGCTATTTTGCCAAACGGGGCACCTCAAAAACCAACAACATGACCGGCACTTTCGCAGATAAAAATGTGATTATGGTACTGATGGAGTCGATGGACGACTGGATGATTACGCGGTCGGATACCCCCACTTTGTATAAGTTGATGGAAGAGGGTATTTCCTTTACAAACCTTTATACCCCCGGCTACGGTACTGCCCGCACCATCAACACGGAATTTTGCGTCAACACCGGTATTTATCTGCCTACCACCGGGGATTATGTGTTTGACTATGTGACCAACGATTTTTCCCAGTCCATCGCCTCTCAAATGGTGGCAAACGGCTACACCTCCGAGGTGTTCCACTATAACACACCGGATTTTTATTCCCGGGGCGTGTTTGAGCCCGCAATGGGCTACAACAGCTATGTGTGCTATGCCGACTACGAAACCGATGAGGACAAGCTCTATGACGACACACTGCTGTTTGATATTCCGGAGGTTTCCGATATTTTCTTCCGTCAAGGACGCACCTTCAACACCATCATCACCCGTTCTGCCCACTTAAGCTACCAATATAACGAGGTGCTCAGCTACTATGCCCTGAAAAAATATCCCGAATACCGCAGCAAATACGGCAGCGAAGAAGAAAACTGCGCCCGCGTCAAAGCCAAGCTGGTGGACGATATGTTTGCCCGCTTGCTGCAGGAATTGGAGCAGCGGGGGCTAATGGAAGACACAGTGATTATCGGCGTGACGGACCATTATACCTACGGCTTTAAAAACGAAGAAGAGCTGCTGGAATTGTCCGGCGTCACCGATAAGCTGCTGCTGGAAAAAACACCTTGCTTTATCTGGTCGGCAGATGCGCCTGCAATGCAGGTGGACAAGACCCTGAACACTGCCGATTTTCTCCCCACAATGCTGAATTTGCTGGGTATCCACAGTCCCTATTCCTACTTGGGACAGGATGCATTTGACCCCGCATACGCAGGCTATGTGCTATTTCCCAATGGCAGCTGGATTGCAGACGGTGTGGTGTGCCAGGTGGATTCCGGTGGCAAAGCCACGATTTTGCAAAACAAACAGGGGGCAGAAATCACCGCCGAAAAGTTAGAGGAAATGGCGACACTTTCCCGGGAATACATCCGCATCAGCAATCTGTTGCTGACGGCAGATTATTACCAAAAAGTTTGGGAAATTGGGTAGAAATTTGGGTTAAGCTATGCTATAATGTCTAAAAAGAAACAGGAGGACAAGCAAGTGAGCAGAGCAGATGAATTATATCGGGCCACGTGTCTGGATATTTTGGAAAACGGCTTTTATGACACCGAGCTGGAAGTACGCCCCAAATGGGCAGACGGCACACCGGCGCACACGGTGAAAAAATTCGGTGTGGTTAACCGCTATAATCTGAAAGAGGAATTCCCCCTGATGACCCTGCGCCGTACCTATTGGAAAAGCGCGCTGGATGAGCTTTTGTGGATTTGGCAGAAAAAGTCCAACCGCATCGAAGACCTGGGCAGCCACGTTTGGGACGAATGGGCAGGCGAAGATGGCACCATCGGCAAAGCTTACGGTTACCAGCTGGGCATTAAGCATCAATACAAAGAGGGCGAGTTTGACCAGGTGGACAGAGTGCTTTACGATTTGAAGCACAACCCCGCCTCCCGCCGGATTATGACCAATATTTATAATTTCCAGGATTTGCACGAGATGAATCTGTATCCCTGTGCCTATTCTATGACCTTTAATGTCACCGGAAACACCCTCAATGGCATTCTGAACCAGCGCTCTCAGGATATGCTCACTGCCAACAACTGGAATGTGTGCCAGTATGCAATGCTACTTATGATGATGGCACAGGTGTCCGGATTGGAAGCCGGTGAGCTGGTCCATGTGATTGCCGACTGCCATATTTATGACCGTCACATTCCCGCAGTGAAGGCAATGCTGGAGAACGAGGGCTTTGCCGCTCCCAAGGTTACCTTGGATAAGAGCGTCACGGATTTCTATGAATTCACCAAAAATAGCTTCCAGGTGGAGGATTACAAGTTCCACGATTTCGATTTTGAAATCCCGATGGCAATCTGAGGTGACAAATGGAAGCAATCGTAGCAGTTTATGATGACTGGGGTATTGGTAAAGACGGCACCCAGCCCATTGCCCTCTCGGCGGACCGGAAATTCTTTCGGGAGACCACCCGTGGGGCAATGGTCATTGTGGGCAGACGCACGATAGAAGATTTCCCGGGGCAAAAGCCTCTGCCCGGCAGAGTGAATGTAGCCCTGACCCGCACCGCACAGGAAATCCCCGGCTTTACCGTTTGCAATTCTCCGGAGCGGGCGCAGGAGCTTGCCAAAACCGCGGAGCGTGCCATGGTTATCGGCGGCGGCAGTATCTACCGCCAAATGCTCCCTTTTTGCGACACGGCTTATGTGACCAAGGTACACACAGCTCCGGAATCGGACACCTTTTTCCCTAATTTAGACGAAGACCCCCAGTGGGAACTGGCAGAGGTGCTGCAATCCGGAGAGGAAAACGGCATCGGTTACCAGATGTGCCTTTATAAACGCAAATAACCTGCAAAAGGCGTGCCACGGCACGCCTTTTGTAAATACAGATAGAAAACCAGGAAAACCAATGATAGATATACGAAAAATCCTCAAAATACTGGCAATCACCGTTGCCATAGTGGCAGGCATCGCAGTCGCGTGCTTTGCTGCTTGCGCAGCAGTGGTGCTGCTGAACAACCAATATTATCTTCCGATTACCCTGCAGGGTGAGCGGGAAATCACCGTGGAGTACGGTAGCCGTTATGAAGATGCCGGCGCCACCGCGCAGTTTTACGGCACACTTTTGCACACCCAGCCGGAGGAAGTGCCTGTAACGGCAACTACGGAAGTGAACACCCGGCAATTGGGCGTTCAATTGATTAAGTACGTTGCCAAAACAGACAAATATTTGGGCACGGCATATCGGAAGGTCCGCGTGGTGGACACAACCCCACCGGAAATTGTCTTAAACACCGACCCCAATCATGTGACCCTTCCGGGGGAAGCCTATCAGGAAGAGGGCTATACCGCAACGGATCACTACGATGGCGATTTGACGGAAAAGGTAGCCGTCCGGCAGAAAGATAACGTGGTGTATTACACCGTTTCCGACAGCTCCGGAAATGTGACCACCGTCCAGCGGGAAATTGTTTATGAAGATGCGGTTGCACCGGTAATTGCCTTGAATGGCAATAAATATATCACCGTTATTACAGGTGAAAAATTTCAAGACCCCGGCTATTTGGCGGCGGATAATCTGGATGGGGATTTAACCAAAAAGGTTAAAGTCTCCGGCAAGGTCAACACGAAAAAAGTGGGTGTATATACCTTAAAATATGCCGTTAAGGATAACAGCGGCAACCCCGCGGCAGTCAGCCGCAAGGTCATTGTGACGGAGGAGGGTCCCAACCCCCGCAATCCGGAGTATCCCAAGGACAAGGTGATTTACCTGACCTTTGATGACGGTCCGGGCCCCTACACCGGCAAACTGCTGGACATCCTGAAACGGTATGATGTAAAGGCAACCTTTTTCGTCACGGAAAAACCCGAGTACTACGATATGATTACCCGCGCTCACAAAGAAGGGCATACCGTTGCCATGCACACCATGAGTCATACTTACAAGGAAGTTTATGCCAGTAGCGATGCATACTACCAGGATTTATACGGCATGCAGGATATTATCAAAGAGCTTACCGGAGAAACTGCTACACTATTGCGTTTCCCCGGTGGCAGCTCCAACACCGTCAGCAAAAAATACTGCGAAGGTCTGATGAGCTACCTGGCAAACGATGTGGTGGCAAAGGGTTTTCAGTATTTTGACTGGAATGTAGACAGCAACGATGCCGGCGGTGCAAGGAGTGCCAATGAAGTGTTCCGCAATGTGATAAACGGCATCCGGGGGAAAAACTATGCCGTGGTGTTGCAACACGATATCAAAGAATTCAGCGTGGACGCGGTGGAGAAAATCATCCAGTGGGGCTTGGAAAACGGTTACCAATTCAAGCCCTTAACGCCGGTCAGTCCCACCTGTCAGCACAATATCCGCAACTAAACAAAAAGCACCTGCGCATTGCGCAGGTGCTTTCTTTATAGAATCATACGCCTAAAATGCTGCACAGCAATGTGTAGAGCAACGGGATGGAGATTACAGAAAGAATGGTGGTGCCCAGGGTTTGAATGGCGGCGCCTTCCACATCACCGTCGAAGGTATCGGCAAAGGTGGAAGCCATACCTGCAGTGGGCATTGCAAAGGCAATGAAGAAGCCAATAATCAAGTTGTCTGAGAAGAAATCGCCGGGGATGAGCATTTTTGCCACCAAAAGAACGGCGCTTATCAGGACAGGGAACAACACCAGCCGCAGGAAGGAAACATAGTACATATTTCTGGAAATGAAAATCCGTTTCATATCCATACCTGCCATTTTCATGCCCAAAATCACCATAGAAACGGGGGTGACGATATTGCTGAAATGTCCGGCAAAGGTCATTACCTCCGGCACGGTATCCTTAACGCCCAAAACATTTACAATCAGGCCGCATACAAAGGCAATCATCACCGGGTTCAGGAACGCTTTTTTCAGGCTCATATTTTTCCTGTCGCCGGAAATCAGATAAATGCCCACGGTGTAAAGCACCACATTGTTGATAAGGTTCAGGATGATGAGTACCGTCATCACGGGAGAGTCTGCCCCAAACACCGCCATACCCAAGGGTATTCCTAAAAAGCCGTTGTTGGCAAAAACCGCAGAAAAACGGAACGCGCCGGCCTTTTTGATGTCATTTTCACCCTTTGCAAATAGAGCAGACAGGAAGAACATTATCAAAAGAAAGACAATGCCCAAACCGGCAATCGCTAAGATGTACACAACCAGCGATGGTGTAATGACGAGATTTTTCACTGTGCTGTTAAAAATCAAAAACGGCAGACCAACATACATAAGCAGCAGGGAAAGCGGTCCTGAGCCCTCCGGCTTTAATTTGCCGGACTTCACCAGCAGGTAACCCGGCACTGCCAAGGCAACAAACAACAGCACATTTCGGAAAATAATCATAAACGTATCCATAGGATACCTCCGTTCTACAAACGGTCCTATTGTACTACCGAAATGCCAAAAAGTAAAGACATTCCGGGAGAATTTTTCTTATTCCGGATAAACCACAGTCAGCTCCGTGTCCGAGTCTTCCAAAATCTTCTTTAGTTCCCCGGGGCAGGGGACTTGTCCGTCTAAAATAATCCGGTCAAAATCCGTGGGCTTTGCATATTCGTAAATGGAGTTTTTGCCCAGCTTGTCACTGTCGGCAATCAGCACGCTGACAAAGCAGTGATCCACTAACTTGCGAATCAGCACGCCGTCCAGAGTGGAATTGGACACACTGTCGGCAGATAATGAGGAGCAGGAGAAAAAGCCCAGATCAAAGTGATATTTGTCAATGGTCGTGGCGGCCATTACATCGTCGGCACACTGGTTTTTGGGGTTCAGTTCACCGCCGACCATAATCACCTTGCCGGTGATTTCTCCGGAGTCGATTTTTTCCAGCAGTGTTGCGGCAATGGGCAAGGAGTTCACCACAAAGGTCACATCCTGCACATCCCGGATGCAGTTTGCCAGCACCGCCGTGGTGGCGCCGCCGTCCAAAGTCACTACATCTCCGGTGCGAATCATTTTGATGGCTTCCTCGCATATGGCAATTTTGCCTTGTTGATTTTGGTACATTCTCGTCATCAGACTGGGGTCCTTACGTACCGGTGTTTTCACCAAAGCCGCACCGCCGTGTACTTTTTTCAGCTGATGTGTATTACAGAGCTGATTGATGTCCCGACGGATGGTTTCGATGGAAACGCCGAATTTTTCAGCCATTTTGGGGATAGAAACGAAACCTTCTGCCTGTGCGGTCTTGAGAATATAGCTTTTTCGTTGGGTACTGACCATAACCGTACCTCCTTCGTAAATATACAGTTATCATAGCATATCGCAAAATTTTCCGCAATGAAAATTTTTGAATTTTTTTGAGTTTATTTGAAAAAATCAAAAAATCAAAAAATATCAACATTCGTTCGTCATTACGGAGAAATGGACCGGCTGACCTTGTTTGCCAAAGGGGAAAATGCTATACTTATGCTATATTCAATTAGTATGGTTTGGAGAGCTCAATGGGAGAAAAAAGAATTTCGCAAAAGGCGAAAAATGCCATGCTGCTGGGTCTTATGTGCTCTATTGCCTACCTGGCAGTCTACATTGCCAGAAATGCCCTGAGTGCGGCCAGTCCGCAGATTTTGCAGGGGGGCATTTTCACAACAGAACAAATCGGTACTATGTCCTCGGTGTATTTTATTGCTTATGCGTTTGGACAGCTGATTAACGGCATTATTGGCAACCGCGTCAAAGGCAAATATATGATCGGCTTTGGCCTCTTGCTGGCGGCCATAGGCAATCTGGCACTGCCCTATTTGGCAGGCCTGCCCGGGACAGCGGTGGTGTTTTACGGCAGCTCCGGTTTTTGCCTGGCTATGATTTACGGTCCAATGACCAAGATGGTGGCGGAAAATGCGGAGGAATATGCATCCAAATGCAGTGTGGGCTATACGTTGGCCTCGTTTTTAGGTTCGCCGGTGGCAGGCCTGCTGGCGGCATCGCTTAGCTGGCGATGGGTATTTTTCACCTCCGGCGGCATTTTGCTGGCAATGGGCATTATTTGCCTGATGGTATTTGCCCTGTATGAGAAAAAAAGCATCATCCAATACGGCAAGTACCGGATGCAGAAAAAGGCTGCCGCCACCGGTGGCATCAGACTTCTCATCAAACGGCAGATTATCCGGTTTACCTTCGTTTCTATCCTGACAGGTGTTGTGCGGACCACGGTGGTATTTTGGCTGCCCACTTACTTATCCTCTTACTTAAGCTTTTCCCCGGACACGGCGGCGCTGATTTTTACAGTGGCGACCCTGGCGCTGTCGGTCAGTGTGTTTCTGGCAGTGTTTGCTTACGAAAAGCTAAAGAATATGCAGCGGGTGCTGTTTATCGCATTTGTTTGTTCTGCATTTTGCTTTATAGCGGTGTTCTTTGTTGAGCAGTCTGTTGCCAATGTTGTGCTGTTGGTGCTGGCAATCCTGTTTGGCAACTGTGCGGCAAACCTGATGTGGAGCTGCTATTGTCCCGAGCTGCGGGATACAGGCATGGTGTCCGGCGCCACCGGATTTTTGGATTTTTGCAGCTATATGGCAGCGTCGGTTGCCTCCACGGTTTTTGCCAATGCAGTTGACAGCATCGGCTGGGACGGACTGATACTCATTTGGTTTGGTTTAATGGTTTGCGGCGTGGTGGTGGCGGTGATGCCAACCCCGGCAGGCAAGCCTGAAAATAAACAGTTAAAAGAGCAATCATTTTAATCAGAAAAGGAGAAAAACTATGAAAAGAATTCTTGCGGTATTGCTGCTGGTCTGTCTGTGTGTCAGCCTGTTCAGCGGCTGTGCCAACAACGAGGATGCAACCCCGGAAACCCTCACTGCAGAGCAGGTGGCGGCATCCCAGGAGGACATCGCAGCCTTGGAAAAGCTGTACGAAGGTAAGGAACCTGCTTACGGCGACACCCACGGCCACTCCAAATCCAGCGAGTGGAGTGACGGCGATGTGCTGCTGGAGGCTTGGAAGGACCAGATGGCAAGACTGGAAATGGACTTTGCCACCATCGTGGACCACCGCCAGACCCTCCATATGGACCACGAGCAGTGGGACGAGGCTTTCTTCATCGGCGGCTCTGAGCCGGGCTTGGAGGTTCTGAACACGGAGGTGAAGATGTACAGCAGCATTGACTACTCTATGATCTTCACCGAGAAAGCGGGCATTGAGGCTGTGCTGGCAGAGTTCCAGGATGACTATGATTACGGCTTTGAGCCAGGTCGGTTCAAGACCAAATTTCAGGGCGATCACGAAAAGATCGGAAAGCTCATCCAGTGCATCAAGGACAATGGCGGTATGTTCGTCTATGTCCACCCCTTCCTGGACAATGCTTACTATGATCCCACAGACAGAATGAACCACTGGTTTGCTGACGAAACAGGCTTTGAGGTGTTCAATCAGATTGCAGAAAGCCACCATCCGATGTATAATGACCAGGCTTATGAGTGCTGGGTAGAACTGCTCAATGCCGGCAAACGGCTTTGGGCAACCCGGGGCAGTGACTGCCACTCTTCTCTGCCTGTCCCGGAAACCCTGAACACCCTGTATACCACAGAGAAAAAAGCAACCACTTGCTTCGAGCAGCTGAAAGTTGGTAACTTCACCGCAGGTCCTGTGGGCATCCGCATTGCCGTGGGCGATACTGTCACCGGCAGCACCGGCAGCTTTGAAGGTAAGCGGGTTGTGGTAGCCGTGGGTGATTTCCATTCTCAGGTGGTCAATCCCCAAAACACCTATCGCGTGGATATCTACGACGATAAGGGCCTTGTGTACTCTCAGGAAATCAGCACCACAGAAATGAACTATTTTGCATTCGATGCCAAAGCCGATGCAAAATACTACCGCGCCAATGTTGTCAGCGTAAACACCAATACAGCAACGGGCCTAGTCACAGAAAAGCTGATGGCCACCGGCAACCCTGTATTTAATGGTTAATAAAAACAAAAAGGAGTTTGATTTATTATGAAAAAGTTAATCGCATTGTTACTGGCACTGTGCCTCAGTGTCGGCTTGTTTGCCGGCTGTGGCAACACAGCAAGCGGTGGAGAGACCACTGCTGCGCCCGCTGCCGAAAACGCAGCCACCGCAGAGGATATTGCAGCGCTGGAAAAGCTGTATGAGGGCCTGCAGGCAACCTATGGCGACACCCACGGCCACTCCGCTTCCAGTGAAAGCAGTGACGGCAAGAAGTCCTTCCAGGAATGGAAGGACCATATGAAGGAAAAGCAGATCGACTTTGTCACCATTGTGGACCACCGTCAGTCTATCCATATGAAGCGGGACGACTGGGATCCCAATGTATTTTTGGGCGGCTCCGAGCCCGGCCTGAATGTGACCGGAGTTGAGGTTGCCACCAGAAACAACATCGACTATTCTATGATCTTCACCGATGTGGAGAAATTCGAAACCCATCTAAAGAAATACCTGATTGAGTATCAGTACAATGAGAGCACCGGCCTGTTCGTATCCGGTATGAAGGTCGACCACGCCAAGATTGCTGAGATCATTCAGTCCATTAAGGACCTGGGCGGTATGTTCGTCTATGTGCACCCCTATCATGTGACCCCGGAGTACGGCGGATATTACGATCCCATCGATGTGCAGGATCGCTTCTTTGCTGACGGCACCGGCTTTGAGGTCCGCAATCAGATTGCTGAAAGCTACGACCCCAAGCAGAACACCGATGCTTATGACGGCTGGGTGCAGCTGATCAACACCGGCAAGCAGCTGTGGGCAACCCACGGCAGTGACACCCACTCCGAGCTGCCCCATGTTATCAGCTTGAACACCTTCTACACCACTGACAAGAGCGCAAATGCTGGCTTTGAGCAGATGAAGCTGGGTAACTTTACCGCAGGCCCTGTGGGTATCCGTACCATCGTGGGTGACACCGTCACCGGTAGCAAGGGCAGCTTTGAAGGGAAGCGTGTTGTGATGGCAGTGGGCGATTTCCATCCCCAGATTGTAGAAGAGGGTCACACCTACCGCGTGGATGTATATGATGACACCGGCCTGATGTTCAGCCAGGAAATCTCCACCACCGAAATGAACTACTTTGCATTCGATGCAGATGCATCCAAGAAACTGTACCGCGCCGATGTTGTGGACGCAACCACCGGCACGATGATTGCTACCGGTAACCCGGTTTGGAACGGTTAATTTATGGAAAATTATTTTGCAACAAAAGCGGATATTGCCCACATAGAGCGCCTTTACGAAGGCAAGAAGATGTATCACGGCGATACCCACGGTCACTCCAAATCCAGCGAAAAAAGTGACGGCAAGAAAACCTTTCAGGAATGGAAGGACCATATGGCAAAATACGGCATTGATTTTGCTACCATTGTGGACCACTCTCAGCTTACCCATATGACGCGGGATGACTGGGACGATACGGTCTTTATCGGTGGCTCCGAGCCGGGTTTGGATGTGCTGGACACGGAAATTTCCAACTGGAAGAATATCGACTACGGTATGATTTTCACCAAGGTTTCGGATATGGAGGCAATGCTGGAGGAATATCCGGAAGAACTGGCGTACGACAGAGAAACCGGCTATTTTGCCAGAAAGCATTTTAAGGGTGATAGAGCCCGAATTGCGGAGCTGATTGGTGTAATCAAGGCACACGGCGGTATGTTCATCTATGAGCATCCCTTCCTGCAGACCATTTACGGCGGCTATTTTGACCCTGTGGACCCCATGAACCGCTTCTTCACCGAAGAAATCGGCTTTGAGGTGTTCAATCAGATTGCCGAAACCTATGACCCTGCCTACAATGTTGCGGCGTACAATGCCTGGGTGGATCTCATAAACGCAGGTCACCGCCTTTGGGCAACCTCCGGCAGTGACTGTCACTCAGTGCTGCCCTGGGTACGGAGCCTGAACACAATTTATGCAACCGAAAAGAACGCCGAGGGCTTCTTCCGGGAAATTCGCAACGGCAACCTGACCGCCGGAGCGGCAGGTATCCGCATTGCCGTAGGCGACACCGTCACCGGCAGCAAAGGTAGCTTTGAAGGCAAGCGTGTTGTGATTGCGGTGGGTGATTTCCACCCCCTGATTGTCAATCCCCCCTATGACCCCGACGAGCCGGAAGAGCCGACCCATATCTTCCGTTTGGATGTGTATGATGACACCGGTCTTGTTTTCAGTCAGGACATCAGCACCGAGGAAATGAACTACTTTGCCTTTGATGCTGACGCATCCCGGAAATACTACCGCGCCACGGTTTATGACATCACTGCCGATCGAATTGCCGCAGTAGGCAACCCTGTATTTAACGGATAATAAAAATGGACAATCCCTTGGGATTGTCCATTTTTTGTTACTCAATATGGCTGTGGTTATTGATGTGTTCTTCACAGTAGCAGTGGTAGCCGCTGCAGCGGGAGCAGTACCGGAATTCCAGTTCTGGATTGGTTACATCGGTGCGCCCGCACACCACGCATTTGTGGTTGAAAACCTCTTTCTTTTCCACCACCCGGAACACTACCTTGGGCTGTGCCTTCGGCTTTTTCCGGGATAGCTTCATTCTCCAGGAAAGAGGAATGACGTTTACAACATCTTTTCCAAAGAACAGGAAATAGTTGGCAATCGCCACCAGGGGGAACAGACTGTAAGGGAACAGACCTGCCACTGTCAGCATAACCACACTGTAAATTGTCAGCACCAAATCCACAACGGCAAAAATCCAAGCCTTCACCGGAATGATATACAAAAGCAAGAAACGGGCTTCGGGATACATAGTCGCGTACGCCAAAAACAGGCTCATATTCAGATAGTACACATCCGCAGCACCACCCAGGATCATACAGAAAATGTCCATCAGCACAACGCCGGATAAATAGAACAGATTAAACCGGAACGTGCCCCACACCATTTCAATGGCACGACCCAAAGTATAGTAGCAGAACAGGGCAATGGCAGTCATCAAAAGATGACCGGCGTCAAAGGTGAACACATAGGTAAAAAGCCGCCAGACCTGCCCCTGTAAAATCAGCTCCCGGTTAAAGCACAGGGCGTTATACAGGGTGTAGCTCCCATCAAACAGGCTGAGTAAATACACAATGGCGCTGCCCAAAGTGACATAGAGCATCAAATTGGGAATGCCCTTTTCCCGATTGCGGTAGCAAAATCGTTCAAAGCGACTGCGAAGACTTTTCATACAAACATCTCCTTATTAAGGTTTTACTATCATACCAGTTTTTTTGCATTCTGTCTATGGCGGAAATGTGAACTTTTGCCAAAAATCAAAAAAACAGTTGACAATCGGGGAAAATCGAGTAGAATATACACGAACTGCATAATAGCCTTATCAAGAGCGGTGGAGGGAACGGCCCGATGAAACCCAGCAACCTACGAACCAGTGTGGTGCTAAATCCGTCGGCAACGAGAGATGAGGATCTGATAGAACGCACATCGGATTTCCTCGGTGTGCGGTATTTTTTTGATTGCGTGAAAGGAAAGCTATGGAAAAGAGATTATTTACATCTGAATGTGTTACTTGCGGTCATCCCGATAAAGTGGCGGACAACATTTCCGATGCCATTTTGGATGCGTGTCTTTCTCAGGACCCCAATTCCCGTGTGGCTTGCGAGGTGATGGTGACCACCAATTTCTGCGTGATTTGCGGTGAGATCACCACTTCTGCAAAGGTGGACTATGAAGCCATTGCCCGCCGTGTCATTGCCGAGATTGGCTACACACACCCGGAGACCGGTTTCAGCGCAGACACCGTGGAGATTGTTTGCAAAGTACATACCCAGTCCGCGGACATCGCTATGGGCACCAACGATGAAGTTGGCGGCGCTGGCGACCAGGGTATGATGTTTGGCGGCGCCTGCACCCACACCCCGGAGCTGATGCCCCTGCCTGTGGCATTGTCCCGGGCGCTGAGCAACCGTCTGACTGCCTGCGTGGAGAGCAATGACCTGCTCCGTCCCGACGGCAAGACCCAGGTGTCCGTGGAA
This sequence comes from Faecousia sp., assembly GCA_045644625.1. Lineage (GTDB taxonomy): Bacteria > Bacillota > Clostridia > Oscillospirales > Oscillospiraceae > Faecousia. The sequence goes on along the minus strand of JAZRHG010000016.1, from coordinate 3,519 downwards.
TTTGACGAAAACGGCAAGGTGCTGGGCATTGATACCGTGGTGGTTTCTGTGATGCACACCGAGGAATTTGAAATCAGTGAGCTTCGCCGTTATATCCGCGAGGGCGTGATTGCCCCTGTGCTGAAGCAGTACGGCTTCGATATTGCGGATGTAGCGAACATCCACATCAATCCCACCGGCAAGTTTGTCATTGGCGGTCCTGACGGCGATACGGGACTGACCGGCAGAAAGATTATTGTGGATACCTACGGTGGCTATTTCTCCCACGGCGGCGGCGCGTTCTCCGGCAAGGACCCCACCAAGGTGGACCGCTCCGGCGCGTATATGGCGCGGTATATGGCAAAGAATTTGGTAGCCGCGGGTTTGGCAGAGCAGGTGCAGGTGCAGTTGGCTTACGCCATTGGCGTTGCCCAGCCGGTTTCCGTCCGCGTGGATAGCTACGGCACCGGAAAATTAGCTGACGAGGAATTGACTGCCCTTTTGAGAAAGACCTGCGACCTGACACCTGCGGGAATTATCCGCAAGCTGCAGCTGCGCAATCCCATTTACGGCAAAACTGCCCGCTACGGTCATTTTGGCGTGGAGGATTTGCCCTGGGAGGCTACGGATTTGGCAGAGCAGCTGAAAAACCTTGCCGGTATCTAAGACATCAATCAGGGAAGAAATGGAAAAGCGCCTGTAATGATTTGACTTTTCTTCAATATAGGTGTATACTATCGAAAACCTTCATTTTTTGGAGAAAGGATGTAGGAAATGAAAAATAAAAAATTATGGAATATCCTGTCTGCCCTTATTTTGGGCTTGCAAATTGTGGCAGAGGTACTCACAGCGGTAACCATTATCCGCCTGAACATACTGCCCAATATGTACACACTGCTTGTGGTGGCTGTTTTTGTGCTGCTTGCCGGTGTGACTGCAGCGCTGCTGTATGTCCGGGCAAAAAAGCCTGTGGGTAAAGCCCGTCGGCTGATTGCTTGTGTGCTGGCACTGGTGGTGGTTTGCGGCTGCGCTTTGGTGGCGAAGCTGGCAACAGATGCCTACAAGACGATTTCTTCTGTCACCAATTCCGGAGAGACTGCCAACGTGCGGGATGTGCTTGTGCTTGTCCCCAATGACAGCGTTGCCCAGAGCATTGCGGACACAAAGGAATTTACCTTTGGTATTATTGCCGATTATAATATGGAGCATACCCAAAAGGCGATTGATCTGATTGGGGAGTTAATCGGTCAGACACCTGTGATTGCCCAGTATGAAACCGCAATTGCACTGGCAGAAGCCTTGTCCGGCGGACAGGTGGATGCCATGATTATCAATGGCGTGTCCCTTGCGATTCTGATTGAGGAAGAAGGATACGAGGACTTCATGGATGGCGTGCGCGCACTGCACACGATTCCTCTGGGGCAGCTGGAAGATAAAAAAGACGGTCAGGAAGAGACAAGAGACCCCAATAAAAATATGACCAATACGCCTTTTGTGGTGTATATCAGCGGTTCCGATACCAGAAGCGCTGTGCTGAAAATCAGCAGAAGTGACGTAAACATCCTGGCAGTTGTCAATCCTGTCTCCAAGCAGATTTTGCTGCTGAACACCCCCAGAGACTACTATATTCCCAACCCCATTGGTGGTGGCAAGCTGGATAAGCTGACCCACTGCGGACTTTACGGCGCAGAGTGCTCTATGGAGGCGTTGGGTGACCTGTATGGTATGGAAGTGGATTACTACGCCCAGATTAACTTCACCGGCTTTGAAACCCTGATTGATGCCGTGGACGGCGTCACCATTTATTCTGATCAGTCATTTACAGCCCGTGACACCAAAATCAAAGTGGGCGAAAATCACTTGAACGGTGCGCAGGCTTTGGACCTTGCCCGGGAGCGCCGTGCAGTTAAGGGCGGCGACAACGGTAGAGGTAAAAACCAGATGAAGGTGATTAAGGCGCTGATTGAAAAGCTGACCAACGGCACCACTTTCATTTCCAACTACTCCAAGATTTTGGAGAGCCTGCAGGGTATGTTCTCTACGGACGTAACCTCCGAGGATATCAGTATGTTGGTTAAGATGCAGCTGTCCGATATGGCAAGCTGGAATATCCAGAGCTTTGCGGTAACCGGCAGCGGCGCATCCAAGCCCTCTTATTCTTCCCCCAAGCATAACGCCTATGTTATGATCCCCCACGACAATGTGGTGGAGTATGCTTCGGAACTGGTAGACCGGGTGTTAGCCGGTGAGAACCTGACCGAGGAAGATATGGTAGTTCCCAAATAATCGAATCCCCTTAATGCAGCTGCATTAGGGGGATTGTTTTGCCAAAAAAATTGTGAATTTTTTGTCTGCGGGGTAGAAGTGCGGGTGGTTTTGTGTTATAATGTGCCTAAGTATTACTATGGAGAGATAGACTATGGAACTTCTTGCACCTGCCGGCTCTATGGTGGCCCTTCGGGCGGCTGTCCAAAACGGCGCAAATGCAGTTTATTTGGGCTGCGGACAATTTAATGCGCGGCAAAGTGCCAAAAATTTTACCCTGCAGGATTTAACGGAGGCGGTCAAATACTGCCACGTGCGGGGTGTGGCTGTCCATTTGGCGGTAAACACCTTAGTTTCCGACAAGGAGACCGAGGCGGCTGCGGAGCTGATACGCCATGCGGCGCTGAGCAATGTGGATGCCTTTATTGTACAGGACCTGGGCGTGGTGCGCCTTTGCAAGCAGATTGCGCCCCACATTCCCATTCACGGCTCTACCCAAATGACCGTCCACAATTTGGACGGAGTCCGGCTTTGCGCGGCTTGGGGCTTTACCCGGGTGGTGCTCAGCCGGGAGCTTAGCCGTGAAGAAATCCGGCATATCACTGCCAATTCTCCCATTGAAATTGAAGTATTCGGTCACGGCGCGCTGTGTATGTGCTACTCCGGACAGTGCTACCTGTCTGCGGTGATTGGCTGCCGCAGCGGCAATCGCGGGCGTTGCGCCCAGCCTTGCCGTCAAAGCTACGGCTATGGCAGACATCAGGAGAAATACCCCCTAAGCTTAAAGGATAACTGCCTTGCCCATTATGTGAAAGAATTAGAGGAAATGGGTGTCGCCTCCTTAAAACTGGAAGGCCGTATGAAGCGAGCGGAGTATGTGGCGGCAGTTACCGGTGTGTACCGGCAGGCGCTGGATACCGGCGTTGTGACACAGGAAATGGAGCAGATGCTTCTGAGTGCCTTTAACCGGCAGGGCTTCACCGATGGCTACTACACCGGACGGCTGGGACAGGATATGTTCGGAACGCGGCAGGAAACCGAGGAGGATACCCCCTGGCTGCGGCAGATTCGCCAGAGCTATGAGGTAGGGGAAAAGCCCTTAGTGCCCATTACCTTCACCGCCAACATCACTGCCGGCAGAAGCAGCTTAACAGTAGAGGACCCGGAGGGAAGAAAATGTTCTCTGGAGGGCCCTGCGCCGGAGCAGGCAAGAACGGCAGAACTGACCGATGAAATGCTGGCAAACCGCCTGATGAAAACCGGCGGTACGCCTTA